>JAQTLF010000004.1:42974-44281 GCA_028715015.1 Candidatus Moraniibacteriota bacterium
GCAAAATATTCTTAAGAAAAACAATAACTGACCATAAAAAACAGCTAGAGTGAAATTGCGATCGCTTCCCCTTTTTTGACCTCGCCTGAAATTATTTTCTTGGCCACCATGCTTTCAACTTCGCTTTCAATGTAGCGATTGAGCGATCTGGCTCCAAAAATGGGGTTGTATCCCTTGGCGATTATTTTTTCCACCACACTGTCATCAACGATTATTTCAATGTTTTTTTCTTTGGCCAGGGTGCGGGTAAATTTTTGCAATTGAAGTCTCACCACGCTTCTGAGCTCGTTTTCATTGAGCGGACGGAAAAAAATCACACCTTCGAAACGATTGAGAAATTCCGTGCGAAAAATGTTGTTTTCAATGGCATGATCAATGACAGCCTGCTTGATTTCTTCGGCTGGAGATTTTTCTTCAACCATTTTTTTGATCAAAGATGCTCCGGCATTGGAGGTCGCAATGATCATGGTGTTTCTGAAATTTATTTTTTCACCGAAAGCATCGTTGACATATCCTTCATCCAAAATCTGCAAAAAAATGTCGAGAATTTCAGGATAGGCTTTTTCAATTTCATCCAACAGCAGCAAAGAATATGGATTGTCTTTTATTTGGGTGACCAATCTTCCAGGTTGGTTCAATTGGCTTGAACCCAAAAGCCGATCGATGGAATTGGGACTTTGGAATTCGCTCATGTCCAGACGGATCATTTTGTTTTCATCGCCAAAATATGTCTTTGCCAAAGCTTTGGCGGTTTCAGTTTTTCCCACACCTGTCGGACCCAAAAACAAAAAGCTGCCGACTGGTTTTTTGGAATTTCCAATTCCGCTGCGAGCTCGGCGCAAAGCTTCTGAAACCTGGCTGATAGCCTCGTCTTGACCGATGACTTGCCTGTGCAGAGTGGCTTCCAGATTCAACAATTTTTTTCTTTCGGCGCCTTCGATTTCTCCTTGAGGAACACCTGTTTTCAAAGAAAGATAGTCATCGACTGTTTTTTCAGTGATGAAGCGTTCATCGGATTTTTTCTCCCAAAACATCAGCACGCCCATGGCAAAATCGATGGCTCTTTCCGGCAAAGGAAATTCCCAATTGTGCCTGCCCGAATCACGCACGATCGTTTTTATCGCTTTGAAAGTAAACAAAACTCTTTTTGATTCATATTTTTCAAGTTGGTCGAGCAAAATCATTTCCGCCTCTTCCTCTGATGGCTCGCGCACTTCAATGACTTCGAAATATTTCGCCACATGTTCTTGTTTTTCAATCAGTTGATGATATTCGTGCGGAGTTGAAGAAGCCACGATTTGAAAAGT
>JAQTLF010000005.1:0-21702 GCA_028715015.1 Candidatus Moraniibacteriota bacterium
TGAGGACACAGCCGAAGTGTCAGGAATATAGTATGATGAAATTTTGGCTCAAATCAAGCATTGTTTGTCAAAATGCTTGACAAAAATAGATTTTAGGTGTACAATTTAAAGTTAGTACAAAATCCCACAGGAGGTGTTCCATGAAAAAAGTTTGCCAGTTCTTTGTTATTGCCGGTTTGTTTTCGTCAATATTTTTGATGACCAAACCATGCATCGGCAGCGATTTCAGTGATGTCGAGAACAGCGTGCGATTTCGGCTTAAAAATGATGCCGTCGCTGTTTATCTCAGGCTGGACCATGAACTTGTCAGTGATGATGTTGCTGACGATTTGGAAAATCTCCTGATTAACCAGGAGGACGAAGAGCTCTTACTGGCAATCGTGGAGGTTGCACCAGAACATCAGTGCAACGATGATCCAACTCTGAAAATAATATTTGCTGACAAATACAAACACTGTCGCATGTAATGTAATCAGTGCTTGTGAATGTCACGCCCTCGAGGAATTTCCTCGGGGGTTTTTATTTTTTATATGACTTACGCGTTTGTCCGAGCCAAACATCAGGTGAGGTCAGCTCAAAGATTATTTTTGTTTCATAAAAACCCGCTTATGATGAACTTTGATGTTTGGTCGAGGGCAAATGCGTAAGTCCTATTTTAAATAATTATGGTTGCGGGGTTGATTCTTTTTGCGATAAATAGTATCATGGGCAATAGGTTTTACTTTTATGATTGAACAAAAAAACGTAAGAAATTTTTGCATAATAGCTCACATTGATCACGGTAAGTCAACTTTGGCTGACCGTATTTTGGAATTGACCGGAACAGTTGAAAAAAGAAAAATGAAAGAGCAGTTGCTTGATTCCATGGATCTGGAAAGGGAACGAGGAATCACGATCAAATTGCAACCTGCCAGAATGACATATAAACCGCTGGCACATTCTCAAGATGAATATACTCTGAATTTGATCGACACGCCTGGTCATGTTGATTTTGGCTATGAAGTTTCGCGGTCTTTGGCGGCGGTTGAAGGCGCTGTGCTTTTGGTTGATGCGACCAAGGGTGTGCAGGCTCAAACGCTTTCAAATTTGTATTTGGCAATCGAACAAGGTTTGGAAGTCATTCCGGTTGTCAACAAAGTTGATCTGCCAAACGCCAACGTGGAAAAAACCAAAAAAGAAATTGTGCACATTTTGGGATGCAAAGAAGAAGAAATTTTGGAAGCCTCAGGAAAAACTGGTATGGGCGTGGAAAAAGTTTTGGAAGCTATTGTGGAAAAAATCCCTTCTCCCCAAGGTGATGCAGCAAAACCATTGCGCGCTTTGATTTTTGATTCAAAATACGACACCTATAAAGGAGTGTTGGCCTATGTGCGAATCGTGGATGGGCAAGTGAAACGTGATGTCGAGATCCGCATGATGGCTTCGCAAAAAGAAAGCGGCGTGGTTGAAGTCGGACATTTCAAGCCGGAATTGATGACAACTGAATTTTTGACTGCCGGTGACATTGGATATATCGCGACAGGACTCAAAAGCGTTGATCATTGCCGCGTGGGTGACACGATAACCATTGAAGGTGACAAGGCTCATGTTGAGGCGCTGCCTGGATATAAGGAAGTACGACCCATGGTGTATGCAGGACTCTATCCGCTTGAAGGAGATGCCTACAATATGATGCGCGATTCTTTGGAAAAATTGAAATTGAATGATGCTGCTTTCGTGTTTGAGCCCGAAAGCAACTTGGCTTTGGGAAAAGGATTCCGCTGCGGATTTTTGGGATTGCTTCATTTGGAAATTGTCAGGGAAAGATTGGAAAGGGAATTTAATTTTTCTCCAACCATCACCACTCCAAGTGTGGTGTATGAAGTAAAAACCAAAGGAAGCAGCGAGGTCACCAGAATTTATAGCGCCACACAGATGCCAGATCCGACCAGACTCGATGAAATTGCCGAACCTTTTGTGAAATTGGAAATAATCACGCCGGCAACCTATCTCGGTTCGATCATGGAACTCATGGGAACTTTGCGTTCAACATATCTCAACACTGAATATATCGACATGGAACGAGTGTTGCTGACTTTTGAAGTTCCTCTCACTGACATCATTGTGAATTTCCATGATGATTTGAAAAGTGTTTCATCCGGCTATGCCTCGATGAGTTATGACTTGGTCGGCTATCGCGTTTCTGATTTGGTGAAGATGGACATCCTGTTGGCCGAAGAACCGGTGGAAGCGCTTTCAAGGATCGTGCCAAGAGATTGGGCTCATCGTGAAGGAAAAAGAATCGTGGAAAAACTCAAAGATGCGATTCCGCGTCAAAACTTCGTGATTCCTATCCAGGCCGCGCTTGGGGGCAAGGTCATTGCTCGCGAAACCATCAGACCGTTCCGCAAAGACGTGATCGCCAAGCTCTATGGAGGCGATGTGACCCGAAAAAACAAACTTTTGGACAAACAGAAAAAGGGGAAAAAGAAAATGAAAAACATCGGAAAAGTCCAAGTTCCATCCGAAGCCTATCTGGCAGTTTTGAAAAGATAAGTTTTTGGTTGTATATTAATAAAAAATTTGATAAAATAAACATAACCTATGAGTCATCAGAAAAGAAAAAGGCAGGCAAAGATATTATGGATAATCATTTCCATTTTGGCGATCATTTCAATGGTTGGTTTTTCACTGTCTTCACTATTTATTGGAAGATAACATTTCATGAAAAAGAAATTCTCATTCGGCATCATCTTTTTTATTGCAGGCATCGGCTTGGCAATTTTCATTTCAACCAGTGCTGTCAAAGAAGCTTATCGCAGCAAAAAAATTGAAAATGAAGTTATTGAACTGAAGAAGGAAGCTGAGCGCATCCAAAATGAGAATGAAAATTTGAAGACGCAGATTTCATATCTCCAAACGCCTGACTTTCAGGAAAAAGTGGCCAAAGAAAAATTGAACATGCAAAAAGCCGATGAAAATGTGGTGGTGGTGAAATTGGGAGCGGAAAAACAGGCGCCTGCTGTCACGGACAATGTCGCTGATGACAATGCTGACCAGCAATTGCCAAACTACATCAAATGGTGGAATTCTTTCTTTAAATATGATTAGCATCAATTATGGAAAAACAACAAAAACAAACGCCTGAAGGTGAAATAAAAATCAAAATATCAACTTTGGTGTATGCCATTTTGATTGTCTTGGTTGTTGTTGTCGGAATCCTGAGCATTTTGGCTTATGGCACCAATACTGCCATCGGATCGAAAATTTCGGCCAAAATTTCACAAGTCATCCCTTTTCCGGCAGCCATTGTCGATTGGCGACATGTTGTTTTCATGAAAGATGTGGAAACCAACCTGGCAAGCGTGGAAAAATTTTATCAGACCAAAAATTTTGCTTCCGAGGGATTGCGTGTTGATTTCTCAACTGATGAAGGAAAGAAAAGATTGAGGATAAAAGAAAGGGAAATTCTGGACAAGATGGTTGAAGATCAGATCATTGAAATTTTGGCCAAAAACAGAGGGATTTCCGTGTCAGACAGTGATGCTCAAAAAGTCGTCAACCAGCAACTCAATGAATTTGGAACTGCCGATGATGTGAAAAAGGATTTGGAAAATTCATATGGTTGGAACATGGATGATTTCAAAGCGCGCGTGGTTGTTCCTAATCTGTATGCCGATGCTTTGGCTTCCAAAGTCATGGCGGAAAATTTTGATGTGACTCCGGCCAAGGACAAAATAAACAAGGCTTTGAAAGATTTGGAAAATGGAAAAGATTTTGCCCAGGTCGTGCGTACTTATTCAGAGGGAACATCAAAGGATAACGCCGGTGAGCTTGGTTGGGTCAAAAAGGACCAGGTTTTGCCTGAGTTGCAAGCTGCTTTGTTCGGTGATGGCTCTTTCAAAAAAGATAGCATCATCGAAAGCTCCATCGGTTTCCATCTGATGGAAATTGAAGATTCAAAAAAAGTTGACGGCGAGGACCAGTTGAAATTGAGGCAAGTGTTTGTTTCGAAAAACACTTTTGCTGACTGGCTGCAAAATCAGAAAAAACAAATGCAAGTCACCGTTCCACTGAAAGATTTTGTTTGGAACAAGGCCACAGGTTCGATTGATTTCCGCGATGACAGTATGAGAGCTTTTGAAAAGGAACAGCGAGCCAAGTCTCAGGGCGATGCATCGATAATGCTGTAGTATGAAATATAAGCACTGTCATGGTGCTTGAAATTTCGTCGCTCGCTCCAAGTGAAAGATTACTTTCACTTGCGGACTCCCTAGAAATTATAAATAATAAATAATTTTAAATTCCCGTAATTTATACATCAGGTTTTGAATACGTCAGGTATTTGCAGCTGATTTGTAGATTTGTGGGGCAATAAGAATATGCCAAAACCAGAAGTAAACCACGATTTGTGCATCGGATGTGGAACATGCGAATCACTTTGTCCTAATGTTTTCAAAATGGAAGGCGGAAAATCACATGTTGTCGCTGAAGATTGCGGAGATTGTGATTGCCAGGAAGCAGTTGACAGTTGCCCAGTGAGCGCTATTTCTATTGAGTAATATTCCTTTTGGGAGTAATTTCGTCAGAAATATTTCTTGTTGCTATTTTGTATAAACCAGAAGTAGCCCTTAAGGATCGTCAAACATGCTTAGGGGTTATTTTTTAGCTCAGAGCCTGTTCAAAATCTCAACGCAAATATAAAACAAAAAATAAAGCTTCTCTGCTAAAATGTCCTAATTCCGGCTGCAAACCGTTCAAAGCTCGTCAGGTTATCTCGGATAGCCCTCCTCGCTTTTCACGGTTTTCGCTCGAAATTAAAACATTTTATCTAGACATGAGATTTTTAACAGGCTCTTAGCAATTAATATTTATTATTATGGATGACATTAAAAAAGTGGAAAATTTTAATAAAGAAGAAAGCAAAGGTGGAACAGCCCAGCATGTGTATGGACGATTGACCATGGCTGCGTTGGTGGGGATCGTGGTGGTTACCATAATCATCTCCTCGTTGTTCGGTGCCATTTTCGGTTTCATGTCGGCCGGTGCAGTCAACATTTTTTCAGCCCAAATCGGTCAGAAATTTCATCAATATTTTCCCAATGTCACTTTGCACAACATTGATCCGCAAGTGAGCAAGCAGCAAGTCATTGTTGAAGATTCTGCCATCATCGATGTGGTTGAAAAGACATCGCCTGCTGTGGTCAGCATTGTCATTTCCAAAAATGTGCCCAATGCTCAGAATAATCCTGGAAATTTTTTCGATCCGTTCGGGTTTGATCCTTTTGGCAATGGTCCGACTCCTCAAACTGACGGGCAAGGTTCACAAAAACAGACGATTGGCGGGGGAAGCGGTTTTTTCATAACTTCAGACGGATATATTTTGACAAATAGACACGTTGTTGATGATGCTCAGGCTGATTATTCCGTAATGACAAATGATGGTAAAGAATATGCTGCCAAAGTTTTGGCTCGTGATCCGGTGCGCGATGTGGCCGTGATCAAAATTGAAGGCAATGGTTTTCCAGTTGCAACTTTGGGAGATTCGGATTCGTTGAAAATAGGTGAGACTGCGGTGGCCATCGGCAACTCATTGGGAGAATTTTCCAATTCCGTTTCACGTGGAATAATTTCCGGTCTCAAAAGAAATCTCAATGCTGGCAGTGGTTTTGGCGACACAGAAAGACTCACTGACATCATCCAGACTGATGCTGCCATCAATCCAGGAAATTCAGGTGGACCATTGCTTGACATCAATGGCAATGTCATTGGCGTCAATGTGGCCGTGGCCCAGGGCGCTCAAAATGTAGGTTTTGCCTTGCCGATCAATCAAGCCAAGAGGATCATCGACCAAGTAAAAAATGGCACCAAAATTTCCGTTCCATATTTGGGAGTGAGATATATCGTCATTGATTCTTCTGTGCAAAAAGATGCCCAGTTGCCATTTGACTACGGTGTGTTGGTTTTGCGCGGTAGCAGGATGACTGATCTGGCTGTTATTCCAGGTTCACCGGCAGACAAAGCTGGCATCGGTGAAAATGACATAATTCTTGAAATCAATGGGCAGAAATTGGATCAGACCAATCAATTGGGAGATGTGATTGCCAAATATAATGTGGGTGATACGGTCACTTTGAAAATTTGGCACAAAGGAAACATCAACGATGTGCAAGTAAAACTCGAAGAACGCAAACAGTAATTTGATTACAAGTTAAATCAATAATTTCTAATATCTAATTTCTAATAAAATCCTAATGCACAAATGTCAAAATTAGGAATTCATGGATTGGAAATTAATTAGAAATTAGAAATTGGGTATTAGGAATTTTTTAAAGCTATGGACATAAACAGATTTACGACAAAAAGTCAGGAATTGCTGAGGAAATCACAGGAGTTTGCCCTTTCGTTGGGGCAACAACAAGTGGACATTTTCCATCTGTTGTTTTCCTTGATTTCCCAGGAAGGATCGATCGTGCCGACAATAATCAGAAAGATCGGCATTGATATTGAAAAAGTAAAAAAAGAAGTTGAAAATGAAGCCAGAAAATATCCCAAAGCCCAAGTCGGAGGACTGGGGCAGATTTTTATCACGCCTGGTTTGGTGCAGATTCTGGAACAAGCTGAAAAAGAGATGTCTCACATCGGAGATGACTTCGTTTCCACCGAACATTTGTTGTTGGCTTTTTTAGCTGTGAATTCTCCCGCCAAAAAAGTTTTGGAAGATGATGGCGTCAACTACGAAAGTGTTTTGTTGATCCTCTCCGAACTTAGAGGCGTGCAGCGTGTTGATTCTCCGGAGCCGGAAGGAAAATTCCAGGTCATTGAAAAATACACGATCAACCTGACCCAACTGGCCAGACTTGATAAGCTTGATCCGGTCATTGGCAGAGACGAAGAAATCCGCAGAGTCATGCAGGTTTTAAGTCGCAGAACAAAAAACAATCCAGTGCTGATCGGAGAGGCGGGAACAGGCAAGACGGCTGTTGTTGAAGGACTTGCTCAAAGAATTGCAGCAGGTGATGTCCCGGAAACACTCAAAGACAAGGAGCTGATTTCTTTGGATCTTGGTTCGCTTTTGGCTGGCGCCAAATTTCGCGGAGAATTTGAAGATCGCTTGAAAGCGATTTTGAAAGAAACTGAACATGCTGATGGGAAATATATTATTTTTATTGATGAGCTTCACACCTTGGTGGGAGCCGGAGCAACAGAAGGATCACTGGATGCTTCAAACATGCTCAAACCGGCTTTGGCACGCGGCAGATTGAAAACGATCGGTGCCACAACCACCAAAGAATATCAAAAATATATCGAAAAAGATGCGGCCCTGGAAAGAAGATTCCAACCTATTGTCATCAGCGAGCCTTCGCAACAAGATGCGATCGCGATTTTGCGTGGCATCAAAGAAAAATATGAAATACATCATGGCGTCAAAATAACCGATGATGCTTTGCAAGCTGCTGTGAAATTGTCATCGCGTTACATTTCTGACAGATTTTTGCCGGACAAAGCTGTTGATCTTATTGATGAGGCGGCTTCGGCTTTACGCATACAAATTGATTCAATGCCAATTGAAATAGACCAGATGGAAAGAAAAATCCGCCAATTGGAAATTGAAAAAAAGGCCATCCAGCGTGACAAAAACAAAGACACTCGGCGCAACATTTCCCAAATAAACAAACAATTGGCAGAGCTCAAAGAAAAATCCAACAGTCTGACTTTGCAATGGAAAACTGAAAAAGACTTGATCACTGCCAGTCGTCAACACAAAAAAGAAATTGACAAATACAAATCAGAAGCGGAATTGGCGGAAAGAAAAGGCGAATTGGACAAGGTTGCTGAAATCCGTTATGGAAAAATTCCATTTTTGGAAAAAAAGATCGGCGATGAGGAGCGCAAACTTGGCAAAATCCAAAAAGAAAATTCAATTTTGAAAGAAGAGGTTAATGAAGAAGACATTGCGCGGGTTGTTTCCCGTTGGACAGGCATTCCTGTTTCCAAAATGTTGGAAAGCGAACTTTCAAAATTGGCAACCATGGAAGAAGAATTAAGCCAGCATGTGATTGGTCAAGATGAGGCCATCAAAGCTGTCTCAAATGCGATCAGAAGATCGCGCGCTGGCATTTCCGAAGAGAACAGACCCATCGGTTCGTTTATTTTTCTTGGTCCAACGGGAGTCGGAAAAACGGAACTTGCCAAAACTTTGGCCGAATTTCTTTTCAATGATCCCAAATCAATGGTCAGGTTGGACATGAGCGAATACATGGAATCGCATTCAACAGCCAAGATGATCGGTTCTCCTCCCGGATATGTGGGCTATGATGAAGGCGGGCAACTCACTGAGATCGTGCGTCGAAGACCATACAGTGTCATTTTGTTCGATGAGATTGAAAAAGCTCATCCCCAAGTTTTCAACATTTTGCTGCAAATTTTGGATGATGGTCGCCTCACTGATGCCAAAGGGCGGGTGGTGAATTTCAAAAACACAGTGATTGTCATGACTTCCAATGTTGGCAGTGACATCATCTACAAGATGCAAAACTTTGGATTCCAGTCGGAGCCCAAAGAGGAATCTGTTGATGAAAATGAGATGCGCTCCAAAGTCCAAGCAAGTTTGAAAGAACAATTTAAACCAGAATTCCTCAACAGGATTGATGATCTGATCATTTTCCATCCTTTGGACAAAAAAATTCTGCAGCAAATTGCCAATTTGCAATTGAACTTGGTGCAAAAACGTCTGGATGCCAAAAAAATAAAACTCAAAGTTTCCAATGAGGTCAAAGCCTATCTGACTCAGAAAGGATTTGATCCTGTCTATGGCGCACGTCCTTTGAAACGCATCATCCAAAATGAAATTCTGGATGAGCTGGCTTTGGAAATAATCGAAAAGAAAGTTGTCGAAGGCGACACAGTGAAAGTCCAACTTGAAAAAGAAAAAATTGTTTTCAAAAAGTAAATCATGCAAAACGCTTTTTGACATTGTTGCCACAAAATGCGAAAATTGGCATATAGCTAAAGGCTGATTTTAATTCCTTCAAAACAAATTTCCATGTTTTTCCATTTTCGCATATTTTTGTATAGTTTGATTTTTTTCTTTTTTTTGCAATTCGTTTCCAGTCAATGGTTGTCCGATCAATTTGATTCGCTCTCTGCAGGCGGGATGTTTTTGGTCATGATAATTTTCATAGGTCTGTTGACATATTTTTATCAAATTGCCAGAAGGGTCTCACATTCTGCCGGAATGACACCGATTCCGGTGCTGTTGGTGATTTCAACCATGGGTCTTTTGTATTTTGTCCAGTCGTTGAAACAGGAATTTTTGCTGATAGTGCTCAGCGCGGTGGCATATTATTTCATCCATATCGCACTCTATCGTCTGCGCAATTATCGAAAAGACAAAACTGCCAGGGGAATTGTGGCTGCCGGCAGTGTTGCCACCATTTTTCTTTTTTATGCGACTTCCTATGGAATATATCTCAATTTCGCCATTTCTCTTTGGGTTTTGATGTTTGTTTTGATGCTGGTGACGACACTGGTCAGTTTCCAATATTTTTGGCTTATCAATGATGACAAGAAAAATGTGCTCAATTTCAGCCTTGTTTTGGGTTTTGTGATGGCTGAAATTGTCTGGGTCTTGAATTTTTGGCCTTTTGGATACTTGACAACGGGCGTGATTACGCTTATTTTTTACTATGTGTTCTGGGATTTGGTGCAATGCAATTTTTTGAATATTTTGTCAAAAAGGCGGGTTGTTGCCAATATGTTTGTTTTTGCGACGTTGGTGGCCATGGTTTTGTCCAGCACTCGCTGGCTGCCCATTTTGTAGGATTTCTGACTTGTAATAATTTTTATTAAAATACTTAAAACTTTCATGAGTGAAAATTCAACAATTGCAAAAAAAGTTGCAAAAATAATTCTTATCCTCTTTGTTATTTTCTGCGTCGGTGGAGTTGGCGGAGTGTATTTTGACCAACATGTGCTGCCATTCATCAGAACCAACAAATATCTTTCCCGTATAAATTTCTTGAAGCGCAGTTCTGAAAATGTCACCGTAATCAATAAAACAGAGCAGGTGACCATCAAAGAAGATGATTCCATCAATGAAATTGCTTCCCAGGCTTCCAATGCGGTGGTCAACATCGTTTCCTTGTCTTCCCAAAAAGATCCATTGACCAAAGCGCAAGTTGCCGTCGATCATAGCGGAACCGGTGTGTTGGTCAGTAGCGATGGCATGATCGCAACCTATCGTGGAGCGATCATTGAAAAAAACGCCACCTATCAAGTGTTTTTGTATAATGGCAGCAACTATGAAGCCAAACTTGTCGGCGTTGATGAATTTTCCGATTTGGCTTTCTTGAAAATAGATGCTTCCAATCTCACTGCAATTTCTTTTGGTGATTCAAAAAGTGTGCATCCTGGAAAGAAAGTCGTGGCCATAGGCAATTCTTTCGGTGAATATCAAAACCGTTATGGCATCGGTTTGCTCAGCAACATTGCCAAAACATTCAATCTGGCAGGCAAGACGGTTTCTTCTTCAGAAAAGTTGGAAGGAGTTTTTGAAAGTGATTTCAATAGCCAAAACGAATACATTGGTGGTCCTGTCATCGGGTTTAGCGGTGACCTGCTGGGTATAAATGGCATGATTGTTGTTGATGGGCAGCCTCAATATTTTCAAATTCCTGCAGATGTTGTCAATCAAACATTGTCTTTGGCACTTCAAGGAGGATTTGGAGAACGTCCATTTTTGGGTGCCTACTACGTTTCCATCACCAAAGAATATGCCATTGCTAACAAACTGAATTTGGACAAAGGTGCACTGATCTATGCTCCCTCAGGAAAACAGGGTTTGGCTTTGATTGCTGCTTCTCCTGCTGAAAATGCCGGTCTGAAAATCAATGACATCGTGACTGCCGTTAATGGCAACCAGGTCAATTTGGACAATCCTTTGTCAAATCTGATCAGTTCATACAAGAAAGGTGACAAGATTGAATTGACTGTAAGCCGTAATGGCAACGAAATAAAAATCCCAGTCAGTTTGTAACATTTCGCTTCAAAAAATAAAAAAGAACTTATGTTTAGTATAAGTTCTTTTTGTTTTGTATTGAAATTTGAAAAGGCAAAAGCCCTCAATGCAAAAGGATCGCATGGATCCCTTGAAAAAAGTATAGGAAAAAAATGCATTTTTCCCTGATAATCCAGGTGGGTTCCAATTTTTCGATTCTTTATTCTGAAGGCTTTGTCTTAATTATACTTAAACATCTATAGTGTTGCAAATGATGTTGTTTAAGTAATTTTAAATATTGACAGGTGCTGTCATTGCGATATAATTCAGTTCTGTGTGCAATGTCACACTGATGCAAAAATTCAATGATTTGGAAAAGGAGATGCGGCATATGTCTAATGTAAAACCAGTTCTGTCGGATAAAAATTCTGGCAACACTGACACACATTACGAAGAGTTTGATTTCGAGGCAGAGTTTGCGATAATTTTGAATTCAGCCTTGAATCACAACAATATTCCTCAAGAAGTTCACTATGTGAACAGGACCAAGAAGATGCAGTTTTTGAATCAGGATAATTTTTATACCTTGGCTGCGGAAACCGTGGTGGCTTGTTTTTCACTCAATCATGACAAACTTGAGAAGTATCACACAATCCATGTTTGTCTGGAAAGAGCTCGCAGCGCTGTTGACAGAGCTTCCAAAAGTGAATTAAAAGCGTTAAAAAAAATCGAAAAGTTGTCAGAAATGATCATGGACATTTTCGATTGTTGAATTTTTGCGTAAGGGCTTGGCATTATTTTGCTGAGCCCTTTTGCTTTATTGTTGCAATGTTTGCTTTTTTCACGCTATAATTAACATTCAAAACATATGGAAAACAGGCAACTTTTTTTGATTCTGCATGACATCCGCAGCGCCCACAACGTCGGTGCTGTTTTTCGCAGCGCTGATGGCGCCGGTGTCAGCAAAATATTTTTGACAGGATACACGCCTGTTCCTGCCAAAAGCGATTGTATCTGTAAAACTAAGGCAGAAAAAATGCTCGAAAAAACAGCTCTTGGAGCCGAACAAAGTGTTGCTTGGGAAAGATTCGAAAATCTTGCATTGTTGATTGAAACATTGCAAAAGGAAAATTGTACTATTATTGCTCTGGAAAAGACAGCCGATGCTACTGAAATAGGGAAATATGAACCATCTTTTCCGGCCGCACTCATTTTGGGAAACGAGGTTGAAGGCGTGACCGAAGATGTTTTGAAAAAATGTGACGCAATCATTTCAATTCCAATGCGAGGAAAAAAAGAATCGCTCAACGTTTCAGTCGCAGCCGGCATTGCCATGTATGGGCTGTTGAAATGATCAAAACATATGAGGAATTATTCAAAAGTTGGAGGAAAAGCCGGCAAACCGGGATATCGCACCCCGTCTTCTTTTCGTGCCAAAGTGCTCTCAGTTGTTGCCAAAATTCCCAAAGGCAGCACTCTGACATATAAAGAAGTCGCGCGAAAAGCCGGAAATCCTTCGGCATATCGCGCAGTCGGAAATGTTTTGAACAAAAACCGTGATCCTTTAATCCCATGCCATCGCGTCATCCGCAGTGATGGAAAAATTGGCGGATATAACCGTGGGGAAGCGACCAAACTGAAAATTTTGAAAAGCGAGGGCGCGCTTTGAATTCGCCCGCTGACTCCTTGACAGAAAATAACTTTTGTGCTAGCCTATACAGTCGTAATAATAAATTGTTAATTAATCATATTTAAAAATATATGAACAAGAAAATCGTAGTAATGACAATGGTTTTGGCAGGAATGTTTTCTGCAAGCGCTGCTTTTGCTGATATCATTTTGAAAAATGACAACAGCAACACCAGCAATCAAACCACAAACGTGACCAACACAAACACAGCAACTGGAGGAAATGCTGCTGCCAGCGCTACAGGAGGAAGCGCTACATTGATCAATGGCGGAACTTGCTCGGATTGTGGCGGTGGGCAAATTGTGAGTGGTAACGGTGGAAATTCAGCCACAGCCATAGCTGGGAATGGAGACGGAGCTGCAATTGCTGTCAGTGGTTCAGATGGAACATCTGCCGGTGTGACTGGTGGAAGTGCAGCTGCAAGCGCCACAGGCGGAACTGCAACAAGCACCACAAGCACTAGTGTTAATCAGTCAAACAGCAATGACAGTAAGTCTGTCATAAAAGTTGACAAAGATGGAAGCTACACAAAAAGAGACAGTCATGGAAAAACACATCACTATGACAGACATGGCAAAGAAATTTTTGTAAAAAGATTGCCAGCAACCGGAAGTGGAACTATCGGTCTTGTGATTGTTGCCGTTCTGGCATTGATCGCTGCAGGGCTGGGAGTCAGAAGATATTCAACAAAAATCAAATAACAGTACAAAGACACTTGTGTCACTCTGAACTTTATTTTCAAATAAAGTTCAGGAATGACAAAAGCGTAAATTACAAAAAATTTTCATGCTGCAAATATCTGACAAAACAAAATTTGAACTAAAAAGGGCTGGAATCTTGATCAGCCTTTTTTTGGGTACATTTTTTTTGGGATTTTACATTGTGAATTTGCTTGATCTTCAGCCGACTGTGAAAACTCCTTCAAAAAAGGAGGCAGTCCAAGATTCGCAAATTGACATCGATCTTCTGAAAAAAACCAGCGCAGATGGCATAAACCTGGCTGATTTTTCAGCTTGGGTAAAAGCCAACAAGCTTGCAGGAAAAGATGTCTACAATGCCGATCCGGATGGCGACGGACTGCCAAACTTTTTGGAATATATCCATGGAACGGATCCGAACAATGCTGACACTGATGGCGACAAATTTTCAGACAAACAAGAAATAACCAATGGATATGATCCTGACGCACCTGGGGATGCCAAACCTTTGGTCTTTGTGAAGATTGAAAAAGTCGGAGTTGATGCTCCCATGGTTTGGTCACAAAGCGAAGATGACAAAAAAACTTTGAAAGATTTGGAAAACGGATTGAGTCATTTTCCCAAAACTGCAGCGCCTGGTGACAATGGAAATTCCATAATCTCCGGACACTCCAGCAACTATGTTTGGGCTAAAGGTGATTTCAACCACATCTTCAAGGATCTGAATGATCTGCAAAATGGCGATGTGATCGACATCAAAACCATCCAGGCCAATGGAAAAATAATAACCTATGAATATAAAGTGAATGACAAGTTTGTCGCCACTCCCGAGGATGAAAAAATCTTTGCTAACACTGAAAATCCGACACTCACTTTGTCGACATGTTGGCCGCTTGGCACGAATCTCAAAAGACTGATCGTCAAAGCTGAATATTTGAAGATGATGTTCTAAATTTTATTAAGAATGTTATTAAAAAGATCTTATAGCAAAAATCCGCTCAAATAAGCGGATTTTTGCTATACCCTTGACAAATCAACAATTTTCTGCTAGACTGTATAGTTCTGAAAATATGAAAAGCACATTTGTATATTTGATTCGGTGCTTGAATTACCATCCCGTTTTCATAAAGAAAATTATCGGGATGCGAGCCCCGTGAATTTATAGAAAATGTACATTGTCAATTTAATAGGATTTTTATTCAGTATTAGATCAAAAAATCTATTACAAAAAAACGAAAGAAAAGGAGAGACGTCATGAAAAAGATGATCGCAGTATTGGCAATGGGGATGATGTTGGTTGCAACTTCCGCGTTTGCAGATGTGTTGATGGAAAATCATGGTTCCAACACAAGTAATCAAACAACGAATGTAACCACTACAAACACGGCAACTGGCGGACACGCTGCTTCTGCAGCTACTGGCGGAAATGTAGATTTTAAAAACAGCTACATTTCTCCTGTTCAGCCGTACAATCCAAACACACCTGGCCCGATACTTTCGGGTCCGGAATTAAGGCTGGGGGAATGGGGGCTGCTTTCTGTTTCGAATGGTTACACAGCTTCTCTTTTTGAAGGAGTGAGTGTGACAAAGGAACAGGCAATCTCTCTTTCCAAGAGATATCCATATTCCAATTTTTGGGGTAGGAATCGCCTTGGTGATGAAGCAATCATGACTGAAAACCTTTCGGCTTCAAGCTCAATAGTGATAACAAATTATTGGGGCCGAATGGGTAATGACCAGTACGTCGCTTCATTTCCGGTTTTCGGGAAAAAAGGCGATCAACTGGAAGGCTTGATTGGCTTGGCCCTTAAAAGGGCTATGGAGCTTGGTGCTACGAAAGTCGGCATCTTGATCCGTACAGTCAAAGAGGTTAATACCAAAGGGCTCTCGATGGGAACTGGCGCTGGTGCCGGTCTCTACATTCCATGTAATAGTGGAGTGGGAACAGGCGTAAATTTTGGCGCATACATCAGTCATACCAAGACAGACGACATGTATGAATTGAATGTTGTTTGTCTCAAAGGTGATTTTTATGAGCCTCCAGTTGTTACTGAAAAACCATGTCCGCCGGCAGCGTGTGATCCATCCTGGCTTCTTGCTCAGATACTTATCTGGGATGAAGCTTGCAAACACTGTCCTGGTCCATGTTTCAACAATGAAATGTTGAGGTACAACATGGGCAACTACTATGTGGCAGCTCATGATTGCACCAAGGACACAAGTTATCTGCTGAAAGCGATCGCAGAATATGACAAGGGCGAGAGGGATTGTCTTAATGGTGTTGAGCCTGATGGGACAAAAACTCGAACCATGAAAGGTGCGCAAGACAAATTGAAAGACTTGCGCTACAACAAATCATGGTGCATTCGTTTGTTGTATGGAGTGAAAGCACAACATGCTTATGCCAAAAATAATGGCTTAACATCTGTGCCAACATCATATGCAGACATTCATCACTAACATTTTCCAAGTGGGCTTTCTTCGGGAAGCCCACTACAACAATTTTAAAAACATTCCGAGGAGGAATATCATGAAAAAGTTCAGCCTGATGTTGGTAATAATGTTTGTTCTCGTCCCACTTTTTTCGGCTTTTGCTGAAGAAGTGGTTGATCCGAATGTTCCGGCTACGCCGATTTATGACGCAGCCAAAAATCCTCCGTCTTCGGCCAAGAACAAGAAACCGTACACGCCTTCAACCGGCGTGGACAACAGGACTATCCTTAACCTGGTTAAGGAGAACGCCAAAAATCACAAAAAAGATATGACCGACATTGCCGATTTGGCAAAGAAGTCTATCGATGAGCGCAACGCAAGCGACAAGGCTATTGCTGAAAGCTTAAAGCTTAATGCTAAAGCCAATGGCAAAGTTGCTGAAACATTAGAGAGCAACAAAGATGCTATACAAGCTACATGGGCCGAAATGAAAAGCACCAGAGATCAACTCTCCGGGCTTGGTCTTGTCGGTCTCGTGGTCGTTGTCGGTGTCGTCGTGCTGCTGTTTTTCCGCAGTCGGCGCAACACTGCCAATGCGGCGCAGCAAGTTCTTGAAGCAATCGAGCGTCCGATGAACACCTGGAAAGTGCAGGCCGAAAGACTTCCCGAAGAAATAAAGGAAGCCATCAAGCCTGTGGCTGACGGGATGGCAGCAGTGGTTGCTGCAAATGCAACCACGAATGTTGCAATTGACAAAGCCAAAGATGCAATTCTCGAGGCCATCAAATCGGCCAAAGAGGAGATTCCTGCTGCAACGGCAGGGATTGCTCAAATGCTGAAAGGCTTCACGCTCACCGGCATTCACGGAAAGAGCTATGCGATCCAGCCAAGTTTTATCGATGGCAAGGTTCGCACATTGCGAGTAGTCAACGACCTGAACGTTGATGACTATGATCTGAGCAATGGCTCGAAGATTCCGAGAAATCCGGCGAGGGATTTGGCTCATCTCAAATCCACCAATGCTAATGTGCTCTTGGCTCACTTTGATCCGAGCATGAAAAGCACAGACATCCAAAAATCTTCAATTGAAGCAGCAATTGCTTCGGGAGAGATCAAGGAGGTCTGAAGTCGGAAGAGCCCGGGCACTGATTCAAGTGTCCGGGCTTCCAAAATTCTTTTTCGCATAAGATGCAATGGAATGCTCACCTAGAGATTCCAGTTGTCGTGCACCCAGCAGACAACAAAGAAACACGGATGCTCACCCGAGATCCGAATACAATTCTGTGCCACCCTGTGGATGGAATGTATTATTGATTTATTTCATTGATGTTGTTGGAAAGTTTCAAAAACTGAAAACGCTTCAAAGATGTAACCCAAATTTGAAAAAAATCCTTCGAAATCGAAGGTGAGACGCATAGCAAAACGTAGGCCGTATTCCAATCTTGGAATATCGGTCTTTTTGTTTGCCAAAATGCCCATTTTGAGGGAAAAAGAGACTTGACAAAAAAGATATATGTTGCTAAACTAATTAGTCATATATTTGTAAATGTATGAACGGTTTAACAAAAAATAGATGACAGACAAATCCACAAAATCAAGGGCGAAAATTTCTGACATGGGACTGCGTGATCGCAGGTATCTTTTGTTTGTGGGCAGTCTGACAAAAAAAGAGGGCGTGCACTATTTGATCGAAGCTTTCAAGCAATTGGAAGACACCGCCAAGACACCCAACAATTTCAAAATGGTGGTGGTGGCCAATGGTGAAGATCAAGACGACGAAGACTATGTGAAATATTTGCACTTGATCAGCAAAAAAAGAAGCAACATAATTTTTTTCTGTGTGCGCAAAAGAACTCCGATCAAACAATTGTTCGAACATGCATATTTGTATGTCGAGCCGTCAGAATCAGCCTTGCCGCAAGGCGCTTTGTTCCAGGCTTTGGAATATGGATTGGCGACTCTGGTGAGCGATGTGAAAGAAAATCTGGATGTTGTCGGAGAGGGCGCTTTCACTTTCAAAGCAAAATCAGTTTTGAATTTGCGTGACCGTCTGGCGTTTCTGCTCAGCCGCCCCGAAGAAGTTTCTCTGATGGGAGAGCGAGGAAAGAAAATCGCACGCAAGAATTTTAAGAAAAAAGAAGTATCAGATATTAAGAAAATAATTTTAGAAGAAAATAATAAAGCCCTATGGAATTGGAAAAATTTACTCAAAAAATAATGGCGTTTGCAAAAAGTTTTTCATTGCAAACTTTTGCCGGAGGGCTGTTTCTCTCAGCTGTTTTCTTGACGCTGATGATCAACTCTTCCAAAACATACACTTCGGAAATTTCAATTTTGGTCAGCGCCAAATCTGAAAATGCTTTGAAAAACCAGGCGCAGCTTGTCGCAAGTGTCGTCGAGCTTCCCAAAACTTTGGCTTTCTATGACCGGCTTTTAAAACTCAATCCTGATGTGCGCGATGTGGCTGCCGGAAAATCTGTCGAGCAAAGAAAAGCCAAATGGAATGAAATGCTTTCCGTGCAAAGAGCTGGCATCGATTCTTCCGTGATTGAAATTTCAATTTCCACTCTCAGGCAATCCGACAGCGAACAACTTGCCGGCAAGACAGTGCGGACCCTTTTCGATGACGTGGCTTTTTATTATGACGTCAAAAACGATGTGAGCTTGCGCATCATCGATGGTCCGATCACCAAAGTCCATGTTTCCAATCTGTCGGCGCTTTTGCTGCTCAGCATCGTGCTTGGTTTTCTGGCTGTCGCGCTCTTGAAGATTTTTGTTTTTTCAAAGAAAAAAATTTCCATCAGCAAACCTGATTTTTCAAAAATAAATTCATTTTTTGATTTCAAAAAAAATACGACTGTTTCAGCTGAAGACGAATTGGATTCACTCAACAAGCTCTATGAATCGGAAGGCGAAGTTTTGTCCAAAGAAAAAATTGCTGCGCTTCAAGAAAACGGTACTAAAATGGAACAAGTGGATCCAAAAATCCAAGAAATGAAAAAGTTGACCAAAAAGATGGAACCCAGCAAATATCCAAATTTTCCTGAAATGCCTTTGGCTGGAGTTTCCAAAAACAGCGCGCCTGACAATCTGCCGATTGCTGATGATTCATTTTTTGCAGGCAATTTCGAATTTGATCTTGCTGCCGAAGAAATTGAAAAAAAGATTCCCGAGGCGAATGAAAATGAAATTCCTGTCCAAGCTTCAACTGAAATTGAAGAGCAGCCAATTGCTGACCAAACTCCCAAAGAACCAACTCCCGAACAACTCAAAGAAAGACTCAATCAACTTTTGAGAGGAGACTTCTAGGGAAAATATAAAATCCAAATGACAAATGTCAAATAAAATAAAAAAATCTTAAATCCTAAAAATTTTTTATGTATTTGGATTTGAGTCATTTATTGGAAATTGAGATTTGAGATTTTGGATTTTCTAGACTATGTTAAATTCAAAAAAATACAATTTTAAATTTTGGTTCATGTTCTGGTCAGTGGCTGTGATTTTTCTGGCTGGCTGGTTTTTGTTTTGGAACACAAGAGAAAAGGGAATATTTTCAACTTTGGAAAATGTGTTGAATGTTTTGCCGGCGAGTGAAAATCAAAAAAAAGATTATGCTGCTTTGCTGAAAATCGGAGATTTTTTCTTGAGAAAAGATGATCAGACAAAAACATTGATGGTGCTTTTTCAAAACAATCTGGAATTGCGCCCAGGTGGCGGATTCATCGGTGCTTTCGCAGTGGTGAAAACAAAAAATGGAAAAATTGTTTCAATGGAAACGCATGATCTTTCCAATTTTGACAGCCAGATTCCCAACACCATCGTGCCACCATATCCATTGAGAGAAACCAAAGTGGCGAATTTTTGGAAATTGCGTGACAGCAATTTTTCGCCTGATTTTGCTGTGAATGCCAAAAAAGCTGAAGAGTTTTATCATCTGGGCAACGGACAGGAACAATTTGATGGAGTTGTCGGCATCACTTCCAACGTGTTGAGTTCAATTTTGAAAATAACCGGACCGATTTCCGTGGAGGGATATCCCGGAACATATGACAGTGACAATGCGATTTTGTCTTTGGAATATCAAGTTGAAAAAGCTTTCGAAGATCAGGGGATCGATCGTGTGGAAAGAAAATCGGTGATGTCAGATCTGGCCAAAGAAATTGAAAAAAGAGTCTTCGCTTTTTCTGTTTCTCAAAAAATCCGACTGGCAAAAATTTTGCTTGGTGATTTGCAGCGGAAAGACATCCAACTGAATTTCAAGGATGCTTCCTTGCAAAAAGTTGTTGCTAACGCCAAGTGGTCGGGAGAAGTCGATCAGACTTGGAACAAAGATTTCTTGATGATTTCAGACGCCAATCTCGGATCTTTCAAGAGTGATCACTATGTCAAACGTTCAGTCGACTATGCAGTTGATTTGTCTAGCGAGGTGCCAAGAGCAAGTTTGAAAATAACTTACGAGCACACAGCCAAAGAAAAAGACTGGATGACTCGCAACTATACTGATTATTTGCGCGTGTATGTTCCGAAAGATTCCCAGCTGACTTCACAGACAAATTTTGATCAGACGCAATCAGGAAATGAATTTGACAAGAAATATTTTGGAGCGATAATATATGTGCCGATCGCAACAAGCAAGACAGTGGAAATCAATTATGATTTGCCTCAATCAATCCACGAGGATTATTCTCTGAAAATCCAAAAACAAGCCGGCTTGCTTGACATTCCATTTTTTTTGCATATTATCAATACATATGGACATAAGAAAGATTTTCAATATAACCTGGACAATGGGGAAGTAGTTCTTGGTGATCAATGATCACGTACAATCAAGCGCAAGGAGGAATGTCATGAAAAAAATCGATGTCGTCTTTTGTCGTCACGCACTACTCGGAGTATTGTCTCCAATAAGTTTCTTGACTGAGGCCAACTTGCAAAAAGCGTTGGATTCGCTTGAAAACAAGTCCTGTGATTTTGTCTACATCGCAATTAATCATCTCGATGACAAAAGCAGGGAAGCAATCATGGAGCATTTGCATGATTATCTTCGATATCTCCACCCGCAAATCAGAGACAGAGTTCATCTTTCAGTATCAAAGGGAGACTATGCCGACATTTTGATCGGGTATGTTGGGCAGCTGTCTTGCGAGGAGGTCTGTATCAATGTTTTGGCAAGCGTAGCTGACAGGGCACTTGCAAATCAGCAGATAGATCGTGCAGCAAATGATTATCCCGAAAAGCTTCCGGTTATATTCACAACTGATTTTGCTGGCAGCTGCCTTGCCTTGTAATATCAGCGCAAAGTACGAAGTATGGGGTACACTCTCAATAATTGAGAGTGTACCCTTTTTTTATTTTTCAAATTGCGCTAATATTATAGGACTTAAGAATGTAATAGGAAAAAACATGGAATTTCAAAAAACAACATTGGAGGGAGCATATTTGATCAAACCCAAAGTTTTCAATGACGAGCGCGGTTTTTTCATGGAAAATTATTCAAAAAAGAAATTCGAAGAAGCGGGAATTTTTGCCGATTTTGTGCAAGAGAATCATTCCATGTCAGTCACCAAAGGAGTTTTGAGAGGACTTCATTTCCAAAATCCAGGGCATACCCAAGCAAAATTGGTGCGCGTCACCAAGGGAACGGCCTATGACGTGATTGTGGATCTGCGCAAAGATTCTCCAACTTTCGGAAAATGGGAAGGTTTTGAACTTTCAGCCAACAATCACAACATCCTTTTCGTGCCACGCGGTTTTGCTCACGGATTTTGCACGACTGAAGATTACACCGAATTCCAATATGCCTGCGATGATTTCTATGCGCCCGAAAGCGAAGGTGCGATCATCTGGAATGATCCGACTTTGAATATCTATTGGCCTACTGAAAACCCGATTTTGTCCGACAA
>JAQTLF010000005.1:21802-43644 GCA_028715015.1 Candidatus Moraniibacteriota bacterium
TTAGTAACTGGCGGTGCGGGATTTATCGGTTCAAATTTCGTGCATCATATTCTCAACAAATATCCCGACTATGAAATCATCAACCTTGATGCGTTGACCTATGCTGGAAATCTGGAAAATTTGAAAGAGCTGGAAGGAAATTCCAGACACAGATTTGTGAAGGGTGACATTTGCGACGGGGAATTGGTGGACAAATTGGCCAAAGAAGTCGATATCATCGTCCATTTTGCTGCTGAATCGCACGTAGACCGCTCCATTTTGGACTCTGCGGCCTTTGTGCGCACAAATGTCATTGGAACGCACACCCTGCTTGAAGCGGCCAGGAAGGCGGGAAATTTGCGCTTCCACCACGTTTCCACGGATGAGGTTTTCGGCTCTTTGGGAGCCCAAGACGCGCCTTTTTGCGAAACCACGCCCTATGATCCACGTTCGCCATATAGCGCTTCCAAGGCGGGCAGCGACCATTTGGTGCGGGCATATTTCCACACTCATGGTTTGCCTGTGACAATTTCAAATTGCTCTAATAACTATGGTCCTTATCATTTTCCAGAAAAATTGATTCCACTGGTCATCACAAATTTGATGGAGGGCAAAAAAATTCCGGTCTATGGCGACGGTATGCAGGTGCGCGATTGGCTCCATGTCGAAGATCATTGCCGAGCCATTGATGCCATCATACATAAAGGAAAGATCGGTGAAACATATTGCGTTGGCGGCAATGGTGAAAAACCGAACATCGAAATTGTTTTAAAAATAATCGAGATTTTAAAAGGAGAAGCCGTGTCGCGTGGAAGCGAAGCTTCTTTACGCGATTGGATCGAATATGTCGAGGATCGCAAAGGACACGACAGGCGCTATGCGATCAATTTTGACAAGATCAAAAACGAACTCGGTTGGCAGCCGCAAGTGACATTTGAAGAAGGCATTGCCAAAACAGTACAATGGTTTGTTGAAAATGAAGCTTGGTGGAAAAATGTCAAAAGTGGCGAATACGAAAAATATTACCAAGAACAATATAAAAAATAGATTTCCAATGTTTCAAAAATGGTCCGGTCATCCGGACCATTTTTGCTTGACAATTTCGCGAAAGATATGTAGAATTCAAGTCCCAATAGGGAAAGGCGAGTTCTTTTCAATGAAACAAAACAGTCTAGCGATAATCAACATGTTATTGCAGCAACAACAAAAGGGAGGAAGTAATTATGGGCAGAGATAGGAATCTTTTAGCGGAAATCCTGGAGATGGACAGAAATGAATTGCTCGCATATGTCGAGCAGAAAAGCCTGGAAGAAGGCATAGAATTTGATCCTGACATGCTTGACGACGATGGCATTGAGGGCTTGTATGATTTCATTGCCGATAATCTTCACCCCGAGTTCCAGGCTGAGCTTCACAGCGAATGCCAGCTTGAGCCAGGGTGCGGCATGTTTCCAAATTCGGAAAACGCGGAGGATCTCGAAGAAGAACTGGAACATTTTATGTGATTATTTTCATGAAAAGGAGGTGCGCAAATTATGTGTATAGGACTACGTTTTAGGGTGACTCCTCAAGCGGAGATTCATCATCATAAAGCACTGAAACCAGACATAACATGCGAGGAATGTCTGAAAGGAATTCCTCGTGATTGTCTGGGCTGTGAGAATGGTAATAGAAAATATGAAGTACCATTCTCTCTGTGGCCACCATAAACGTGCCATAAGAAACATTTTACTGGGTCGGGAGTAACATCTCCCGGCCCTTTTTATTTTTTCAAAAAAATATGTTACACTGGAAATATAAAATAAGAAAAAAAGAAAAATGAAAACAAAAAAAGAAATCGCCAAAAAAACAAAAGCCGCGCCCAAGAAAAAAGAGGTCAAAAAAGTTGCTTCAAAAGTCCGCACAGTGAGCGCTGTCAAAAAAGTTGTCAAAAAAACAAAGGTTGCAGCTGCTCCAAAAAAACGAGCAGTCAAAAAAATAAAAACGATGCCTGCGTTGAAACTGAAAGTGAAGAAGAATCAAAACTTCAAACGATTCACCTATATGGTTTTGTCGCTGGTGCTCGGAACTTTGATTGCTGGCACAGCCTTGGGTTTTTTGGAAATGGTCTATATCAAAAACAGTTTGAGGATGGGAGGGCAGCCGATTTTGCATCCGTTTTTGGGAGCACAACTGTTCTTTTTTCCGGCAGTATATGTCCTGATTTTCGGAGCCGGTCTCAGTTTTGGCGCTTGGCTTGGATTTTGGGGTTGGCGCGTCGTCTATGTCGAACATCGTCATCGAATGTTTCAGAAAAAATAGATTTTTTCACAGCTCCTTGAACGGAGCTGCTTTTGTTTTTTTTAAATGTTTTCAATATAATCTTATCCATATATGGACAAACAACTTCTTTCAATCGTGGCATTTTTTCTGGCCGTAAACCTGCTGGCTTTTTTCATCATGTTTTTGGATAAGGTCAGGTCAAAAAAGAAGGATGCTGAGCGGATTTCCGAAGGGATGCTGTTTTTCTTGGCAACGGCTTTTGGCAGTGTCGGGGTGTTTGCGGGCATGTTTTCTTTTCGTCACAAAACCCAAAAATGGTATTTCCTCATCGGCATCCCGCTGCTCATGCTTCAAAATGCCGCCTTTTTGTTCCTGACCTATTCTTTTTTGCTCAAAAATTGAAGTGCAAATTTTGGCAGGGTTTTTCTTGGAGTTTTCGTGTTGCAATGTTTTTTGTTGTTTGTTCGTATTAATGATGGGATAATGATGGAAAATTGAAAGCATATGCAAGAAAAAAAATCACAAATCAACATCGGCGATCTGATGCCATATATAAGGGTTTTTCGAGGCAGGATATTTTTCAGCATCGTGTTGGTCATTCTTTCAAAGCTTCTGCTGGTGGCTGGACCATATGTGATGAAAAAACTGATCGATCTGCTGGTAAATCAGGGAACGTCTGCCTCAGTCTCCACCGTGGCATTTTTGTTGGCGTTGTTTTTCACTTTGCAATGGGGTGGCAATCTGCTTGATGGCATGAAAGACTATGTTTTTTCCAAAGTGCAAGCCAACATTCGAAAATCAGTTTCGTTGAAAGTTTTCGAACATCTGATGTCTTTGCCATCGGCTTTCCACAGTGACCGTTCAACTGGAAGAGTTTCGCGCAAAATTGCCAGAGGCACAAATGCTTTGGAAACCATTTTCATGTTCATGTCATTCAACATCGTACCGACAATAATCCAGATTCTTTTTGTGGGCATTGTTTTTATCGTGATGTTTCCGATTTCATTCGTCGTGACTTTTTTGATTTTTGTCGTTGTATATGTGAGTTTCACTGTCTATGTCAGCAACAGAAGGCAAGCGCTTCTCTTGGAAACAAACAAACTTGATGACAAAGCCACCGGACAATCGATCGACGCACTTTTGAACTATGACACCGTGAAATATTTTACCAATGAACGTTATGAATATGAGCGCTATGATGAGCAGCTCGGTTCATGGTCTGGCATGTTCATCAAATCCATAAAATCTGGTGCCAATCTGAACATGGGGCAAGGCTTGATCATAACCGCAGGATTGGCCGCGATTTTGATTTTGGCTGTGCAACATTATGTCCATGGCAATGCGACCATCGGTGATTTTGTTTTGATCACGACCTATCTCAGCAGCATCGCGGTGCCGCTTGGTTTTTTGGGATTCACATATCGTGCCATCAAGGAAGGTTTGGCCAATGTTGATGAGATGATGAAATTGTTGAAAGAAAAAAACACGATCATCGACAAACCTGATGCCAAAAAATTGGAAAGATGCGATGGCAACATCGAATTTGAAAATGTAAGTTTCAGTTATTCCGGCGAAAGGGAAGTGCTCAATGGGATTTCATTGTCAGTGCCTTTCAAAACCAGGGTTGCCTTGGTCGGATATTCAGGTTCGGGCAAATCCACCATTCCGAAATTGTTGCTCAGATTGTATGATGTCAACAGTGGAAAAATCACAATCGATGGAATCGACATACGTGATCTCAAACAGCAAGATTTGAGAGCGCACATAGGAATCGTGGCCCAGGACACGACGCTTTTCAATGACACGATCTTTCACAACATCGCCTATGGAAAACCCGATGCCACCGAAGACGAAGTGGAGCGCGTGGCCAAGATGGCCAACATCCATGATTTTATTTCCCATGATCTGCCAGATGGCTATCAGACAGTTGTTGGCGAGCGGGGAGTGAAATTGTCAGGCGGAGAAAAACAACGCGTGGCCATTGCCAGGATGTTGATCAAAAACCCTTCAATCCTGATTTTCGATGAAGCGACAGCTTCGTTGGACACCAAATCTGAAAAAATCATCCAGCAGGAAATAGAGAAGCTTTCCAAAGGGAACACGACCACGATCGTGATTGCACACAGGCTTTCAATCATTGTCGATTTTGACAAGATTGTCGTTTTGGAAAAAGGGAAAATCGTGGAACAAGGAAACCACAGTGAACTGTTGGAAAAACAAGGCGTCTACTACAATCTATGGCAAGTTCAGAGCAAAAGTGTGGATGAATCCCAATAAAGATTGCTGGGATGGACAATTCTGCCAATATTTGCAACAATATATGAGCCTATATTTGAAAAATCTAAAATCCAAATGTCAAAATAAAATATTTAAGTAAACTTTTTATGAATAATAAATCTGTAAAAAAGAAGGTTTTAGTGATGGGATCTCGTGGCATGCTTGGGCAGGAGTTGGTGGATATTTTCAAGGGCGACAGCGACTATAATGTCACGGCCTGGGATTTTAACAACATCGACATCACTGACGAAGTCCAGACAAAAGAAAAAATTTCCAAATTGAAACCCGAAATAATTTTGAACGCCACTGGCTATAACGCAGTCGACCTTTGCGAAAAAGACAAGGCTGAATTTGAAAAAGCCAAAAAACTCAACGGCAAAGCTCCTGGATTTTTGGCCAAGATTGCCAAAAAACTTGACGCGACATTGGTCCATTATTCCACGGACTATGTTTTTGACGGCATGCCTGATGTCATGGAGCCGGAAGGATGTGGCGGTTCATGCGGATCGTGCAGATTGCATGAGGGTTTCACACCTGAAATCGGTTTTCGCGAAGATGCCATCACCATTCCACTGCAAAAATATGGCAAAAGCAAACTGATGGGAGAAGAAACCGTCCAGCGCTTTGGCGAAAAATATTATATCATCAGACTCTCGAAACTTTTCGGCAAACCAGCCAAATCAAAGACTGCCAAAAGAAGTTTTTTTGACGTTATGTTGGAAGTCGGCAAAAAAAACAAGGAAGTCAAAGTTGTGGATGAGGAAACAAGCTGTTTTACCTATGCTCCTGATTTGGCCAAAAAGACCAAAGAAATCATTGAATCAGGAAAACCCTATGGCATCTACCATGTGGCCAATTCCGGCGCTTGCACATGGTATGAAGCAGTTGTAGAATTGTATAAGATGGCAAAAATCAAGACCAAGGTGGTACCGGTAAGTTCCGATGAATTTCCACGTCCGGCACAAAGGCCATATGTTTCCACTTTGATAAACACCAAATTGAATCCACTCAGGAGTTACAAATTGGCTCTTAGAGAATACCTAAAACAGAATAAATTTTAAAGGCTAAGTTTGAAATTTTAAATGAATTTTAAATTAAATAAATGTTTAAAAATTTAGACATTTTGATTTCAATTCAAATTTAAAATTTAAAATTTAAAATTGAATCAATGAATTTTAAAGATCTGAAAAAACAAGACAAAAAAGTCTTTGATGCCATCACGGGCGAAATGAAACGTCAGCAGGAGGGCATGGAATTGATTGCGTCGGAAAACTATGTTTCCAAAGCTGTGCTTGAGGCTTTGGGATCTGTTTTTACCAACAAATATTCCGAAGGCTATCCTGGCAAAAGATATTATGGCGGGCAGGATTTTACTGATGTTGTTGAACGCTTGGCCATTGAAAGAGCCAAGAAACTTTTCGAAGCCGAGCATGTCAATGTGCAGCCTCATTCCGGTGCACCTGCCAACATGATTGCATATAACGCAGTTTTGAAACCAGGCGACACTGTCTTGGGAATGGATCTTTCTCATGGCGGTCATTTGACACATGGGCATCCGGTGACGCTCAGCGCCCAAATCTACAATTTTGTCGGATATAAAACTGGCAAAGATGGACTGATTGATTATGTTGAATTGGAAAAAATGGCCATCAAACACAAACCAAAATTGATTTTGGCTGGTTTTTCTGCTTACACGCGCCAAGTTGATTACAAAAAATTCACTGATATCGCCAAAAAAGTCGGAGCCATTTCCATGTTTGACATTGCTCACATTGCCGGACTGATTGCAGGCAAGGCCATTGCCAACCCGGTTCCATTTTTTGATATCGTGACCACCACCACTCACAAAACTTTGCGCGGACCGCGAGGGGGCATGATCATGTGCAAAGAGCAATTTGCCAAAGCCATTGATAAATCAGCTTTCCCAGGATTCCAAGGCGGACCGCACATGAACAACATTGCAGCCAAGGCGGTGGCCTTCGGAGAAGCCTTAAAGCCAGCATTTAAGGCATATGCCAAGCAGGTCATCAAAAATGCCAAAGTTTTGGAAAAAGAATTGACCAAAAGGGGATACAAAATTATGTTTGGCGGAACTGATTATCACATGGTTTTGATTGATGTGATGAGCAGCAAAAATGTGAGCGGCAAAGAAGCTGAGATCGCTTTGGACGAAGCAGGCATCACTGTCAACAAAAACATGATTCCTGATGATCCACGCAGTCCTTTTGATCCGAGCGGCATACGCGTGGGCGTGCAAGCTGTCACTTCCCGTGGCATGAAAGAGAAAGAAATAAAAATGATCGTCCAATGGATTGATGCCATCATCACTGCCCATGCCGACAAAAAAACATTGGCAGCCATCAGAAAAGATGTGACCAAATTCTGCAAGAAATATCCAATTTATCCTAATGTGTAGAATGTATTTGGTATAATGTATCATGTATGAATATGAATTGAATCATATATACATAATACTTTCTACATAATACTTGATACTAAAAAAATATGGGGGAAGAAACATGCAAACCAAGAAAGCGTAAGATGAAAGGAATAATTCTGGCCGGTGGAACAGCCACCAGGCTTTTCCCAATGACTGCCACCACCAGCAAACAGCTCTTGCCGGTCTATGACAGGCAGATGATTTTCTATCCGTTGAACACGCTTATTAAGGCCGGAATCAAGGATATTTTGGTCATTGTGGCGCCTGAGCATTCAGGACAATTTTTGAATCTGCTGGGTTCACTTTTGAAAAAACATGACATCCACATTTCTTTTGAAGTGCAATCTCTTCCAAAAGGATTGGCTGAAGCCTTCGTGCTTGGCCGAAACCATGTTGGCGATGACAATGTGGCTCTCATTTTGGGAGATAACATTTTTGAAAATGATTTTTCCGAGCAGATCAAAGCTTTCCGTTCTGGTGGCCATGTTTTTGCCAAAAAAGTTTCCGATCCTGAAAGATTCGGGGTGGTGAGATTCAACAAGGACAACAGGGCGATGGAAATTGTTGAAAAGCCTGAAAATTGGATCAGCGATTTTGCAGTGACTGGACTTTATCTTTACGACAATCGCGTTTTGGACATTGCCAAAAAAATGAAACCGTCTTTGCGCGGGGAATATGAAATAACAGACGTGAACAAGCAATATTTGAAAATGAAAGAATTGCAAGTGACAATTTTTGATGGTGAATGGCTTGATGCAGGAACTCCTGATTCGCTTTTGGAAGCCAGCATCATTGTCAAAGAAAAAGGCATCAGCAGAAATTTCCATCCTATTTTGGAAGAAGCGATCATCGAGTTCAATGCCGAATTGAAAAGACGTTCCAAGATGTTGAAAAATGACCAGACAAAATAATAAATAATAAATTAGCAAAAAGTCCATCAAGTTCATAAAGTTAATAAGGCAATGTTTTGAAATGCTTTACAATCTTTCGACTTCATAGACTTACAGACTAAATCAATGCAAAAGATTAGAAAAGCAATTTTGCCAGTAGCAGGATTCGGAACAAGATTTTTGCCAGCCACCAAGGCTCAGCCAAAAGAAATGCTTCCGATCGTGGACAAACCGGTAATCCAATATCTTGTCGAAGAAGCCGTGGCGGCAGGAATCGAGGAGATAATTTTTGTGACCGGTCGTGGAAAACGGGCAATTGAAGATCATTTCGATATTTCCTACGAATTGGAAGACACGTTGGTGGAAAAAAACAAGCAGGATTTGCTTGAAACTGTGCAAAAAATTTCCGGTTTGGCAAAATTTTCCTATGTTCGTCAGCCGAAACCACTTGGCGATGGTCATGCTCTTTTGCAAGCCGCACATCTGATAAATGGTGAACCCGTGCTGGTCATTTTTGGAGATTGTTTGTATGACAGTGAAATTCCAGCATCAAAACAACTAATGGATGCCTATGAAAAATATGAAAGACCGATTATAGGAATAACAGAAGTGCCACGCGAGGAAGTTTCAAAATTCGGCGTTATCGATGGATCAAAACTCAATGAAAAGGAATGGGAAATCAAAAAGTTCATTGAAAAACCAAAAGTTGAAGATGCTCCGACAAACTTTGTTGCTCCTGGAAAATATATCATCACCCCGGAAGTTTTTGATGTTTTGGCTACCATGGATCATGGCAAATCAGGAGAAATCAGATTGGCTGACGCTTTCGATCTGATGCTGGAAAACAATCAAAAAATTTATGGAAAAGTTATTGATGGCGAATGGCTGGACACCGGTGACAAATTCAATTTTATGAAAGCATCGATCCATATGGGACTCAAACATCCCGAAATTGGCAAAAAATTGCGCGAATATCTGCAAGGATGTAAAAATGTCTAAAAACAACCCCGCTCGCAAGGCGGGGTTTTTGTTAACAAGAAATTTCAAGCCATATTGACATAAAAACAAGACTGTGACACAATAATTAACCAACTTTTAATGAGACAATAGAGATGTATTGGATATATCTGATCGTATTCACTCTCATAGTTTTTGTCCCAACTTTCGTCAGAAATGGATTTTACTTTTTTGACATGACACAGACCCAGGAATTCGTGATTCTTTTGCTGGGTTCCTTGGCTTTCTCCATCTTTTTGTTCATGGAAAAGAAAATGAAGAGCAATATGGCTGAAAAATATGCCATCCAAGGAAAAGCCAGTAGGATGTCAAAAGATCTTCAGAGTTCATATTCATATATCGGCGAGATAAACCGTAAGCTTGATATTTTGGAAAACATTGCCTTTGATTATCCGGAAACTTCGAAATTGAGTCAAAAAAATGAATTGAAATTGTATTCCTCCATCACTGATGCCATCAGACTTTTTGGAAAATCAGATGAATTTTCCCTGCGCTTTGTTTGTCTTCCAAGCTATGAAATATTGAAGGAGATAAAAAGCATTCCGGAAAACACCATTAATTTTTCTCTCAAGGGTCGCAAATTGGATGTCAATTATTATGAATCAGACGATTTTATCGTGGTGACATCGCCCAAAACCATTGATAATATTTTTTCATATATCCTAATTAAGAAAAAAAATGCCAGTCAGAAAATTGAAGACGTTGAAATAATGAAAACTCTGGCTGCCCAAGCCCTTTTCATCTTCATGTTTAGGCGCCATGAAAACAAAATCAAATGCAGACAATAAGCCTCGCAGTTGATTCTTTCTGAAAAAATCACTATACTTACTAAGAACTGGTAAACATTAAGCAAGATTTTAAATATGCAAGTAATATTTCTACAAGATGTCAAAAATGTCGGCAAAAAAGGGCAAATAAAAAACGTTCCTGATGGCTATGCGCGCAATTTTCTGTTGGCTCGCAAATTGGCAGCTGTTGCAACTCCTGCCAGTGTTGCCAGTGCCAAAAAAGAAGCAGACAGCAAAAAAATGCAGGAAGCTTTGGAAAAACAGACTGTGCAAAAATTGGCCAATGATCTGAAAGATAAGCGCATAACATTGAAGGCTAGAGCCAAGGAAGGCAAACTTTTTGGTTCGATCACAGCAAAAGAAATCGCCCAAGAAATAAAAAAAATCGGCTTTGATGTGCCGGAAAAAGCTATCCAAGCTGAACATATCAAGGATTTGGGTGAAAAAAAGGTGACAATAAGTCTGAATTTCGGCATTGAAACCAGCATAATTCTCATAGTTGAACAAGCTTAGGAAATAGTGTAATATTAAATAAAGGGGAATCATGCCATCAGGCAGAAGTATCTTTCATTGGTGTAAACAAGGGGTCGCATTAAGCGACTTTTTGCATATAAAATTCATATAAACATTAAATCATATAATCACATAAACATATAAATCATAAATACAACACAATCAGTTGCTTAACTGATTGTATGCTCATATGTTTAAATGTTTAACTGAAATACAAATGGAAAACAGAAAATACATTTTTGTGATGGGGGGAGTGATGAGTGGTGTGGGCAAGGGAATAACAACTTCTTCAATTGGTGCCATCTTGAAAGCTCGAGGATACAAGATGACAGCTCTTAAGATTGATCCATATGTGAATGTGGATGCTGGAACCATGAACCCGACTGAGCACGGAGAAGTTTTCGTGTTGGATGACGGCGATGAAACAGATCAGGACATGGGAAACTATGAGCGCTTCATGGACATCACACTTTCGCGCGACAACTACATGACAACTGGTCGTGTGTATGAATCCGTGATCCATCGTGAACGCAATTTGGAATATGGCGGAAAGTGCGTGCAAGTTGTGCCTCACATCCCGTTGGAAGTCATTGATCGCATCGTGCATGCATCAAACAAAGACAAATCTGAAATAACATTGATTGAAATTGGAGGAACAGTCGGAGAATATGAAAACATCTTGTTTATGGAAGCCATCCGCATGATGAAAATCAAACATCCCGAAGATGTTCTTTCGGTGATGGTAAGTTATGTTCCTTGTCCAAACATGGTGGGTGAAATGAAAACCAAACCGACTCAACATGCTGTCAGAACTGTCAATGCTGCTGGGGTGCAACCTGACATCATTGTTGCTCGCTCTGAAATGCCAATGGATGCAAAACGCAAAGAAAAGATTTCAAACTTTTGCAGTGTGCCGGAAGAATGTGTGATCAGCGCACCTGACGCCAAAAGTGTCTATGAAGTCATAACCAATTTTGAAAGAGACAATTTGAGCAAGATTATTCTCAAGAAACTGCGACTAAAACCAAAAAAATCTGATTTGAAGCAATGGGAAGACCTGATCAAACGCGTAAAAAATCTTGAAGGCAATGTCAAAATCGGTATAGTTGGAAAATATTTTGGCACTGGAGATTTTGTTTTGTCTGATGCCTACATCAGCGTGATTGAGGCCATCAAGCATGCCGGCTATAAAATTGGGACAAAAGTTGAAATGGATTGGATCAATTCAGAAATCTTTGAAAAGGATCCTGAAAAAATCGAATCACTTTCTCAATATGACGGAATTTTGGTTCCTGGTGGATTTGGCGGACGTGGAATTGAAGGAAAAATCAAAGCCATCCAATATTGTCGAGAAAATCTGATTCCATATTTCGGACTTTGCTATGGCATGCAATTGATGGTGATCGAATATGCCCGCAATGTGCTCGGACTTGGCGAAGCGCACACCACTGAAATAAACGTGGAGACAAAACATCCGGTTATCGACATCATGCCTGAACAAAAAAAGAATCTTTTGGAATGCAATTACGGAGGATCCATGAGGCTTGGAGCTTATGATGCAGTTTTGGAAAAAGGCACGATTGCCCAAGCAGCTTATGGTAAAACGAAAATTTCCGAGAGGCACAGACATCGCTATGAAGTCAACCCAAAATATGTGGCTCGCCTGGAAAAAGCCGGTTTGGTTTTTTCTGGAAAATCTCCAAGTGGAATTTTGATGGAAATTGCCGAGCTTCCAAAATCAGTGCATCCATTTTTCCTGGCTTCTCAATTTCATCCTGAATTCAAATCTTCACCTCTCAAATCACATCCATTGTTTTTTGAGTTCGTGAAAGCAGCCAGAGAAAGGGGTAAGAGGAAATAAACTAAAAAGGAGGGCATAAACCATGCCAAAAGTACAATGCAAGTGCGAAGTAATTGTTCTTCCTGTATCTGTCAGAATTTTGAGAAGTAAAGAGAATGAACATCGAAAACAGTTCGGGTTTTCAAAAGCAGTACTTGCTGATGACGACAGACTGATCGCTGTTCCATAATTTTTTCCAACGTGAAGCAAAAAAAGAAACCTCTTGCGAGGTTTCTTTTACTTTTTTGTATTTCGTAGAAGCTAAAAAGCTAAAGCCTGATAAGCTGAAATACTATTTGGCTTTCTTGGCAATTCTGGCAACCAAATGTTTTCTGGTTGTCTTTCGCATGTTCGGTTTTCTTGCGACTTTCCAAGCTCCTTTTTTCTTGCCGGCTTGGTTGGTCTTGAGGTTCACGCGAAGTTTTGCTCCAGCTTTCTTGGCGCCGGTCTTTTTTGGTTTGATTTCAACCGGTGTTTCAGATTTTTCAACTGCCACATAGCGACGAGTCACCAAAACTCCAGTGTAGTTGCGAACTTTTTTGGAAGTGAATTTCACGATTCCGTCCACAAGTGCCATCAATGTGTCATCATTGCAACGCATCACATTTTTTCCTGCGTGATATTTTGTTCCGCGTTGGCGGATGATGATATTTCCAGTTTTTACTTTTTGATTTCCAAAGATCTTGACTCCAAGTCTTTTCGAGATCGAATCTCGTCCGAGTTGGGTAGACCCACCGGCCTTACGATGTGCCATAATAAGTAACTAGTGATCAGCAACAGGTCATCAGTCATCAGACTGGATCGATCAATGATCAATAGGGCAATGTTAATTTTAAAATATATCCGAAGTCGATTTTATCCACTTATAATATATCCATAAATATATTATAATAAATGAAAAGGCCACGGGGGACATTGTGAAAGTCAAATGATTGTTGTTATCGCTTGGCGGCGACACGCATCGTGCGCTTGATGCTCAACAAGTCATAAACATCACTCAGTGTTACAGGATTTATTCTAACAGAAATACATTAATTGTCAATAAGATTTGGTTTATCATTCCCGTGAAAGCAGCCTGCCCGCCTTGGGAGGGGGAATCCGGACCAGCACTTGGAAACACACAATCATGCCAACAGAAATCACCAAAATCAAAGAATTTTTCCTGAAACATGAGACAAAAATCATGCTTTTTGTTGGTTTTTGCCTTGTTAGCGCTATTTCCTATGAATTTGGGGTGCTGCAAGGCCAAAAATGGCAGCAAAAGCCGCTTGTGATCGAGAAGCTCTCTGATGTTGCGCCAGGGCAGGAAAGTGTCACTCAGGTCAATTCTGACACGCAGGGAGCGTCAAAAACAGCTTCATTGCCCTCGCAAGCCGCCAAAGCAACCCTTGCTTCAAACACCGCAAACCCGCCTGTCGTACAGGCAAATTGTGCCTATGTCGGCAGCAAAAACTCCACCAAATTCTATCTCCCGACCTGCTCCTACGCCAAACGTGTCAAACCCGAAAATCTTGCCTGCTTCAAATCCGCCGAAGAAGCCATCGGGCAAGGCAGGACGGAGAGTAAATGTAACACCACCACCAAAACCAAACAATCCACTCAATAAAAAAAACAAGCAAATACTATCACACTATCTATCATGATAGTATTTGCTAAAATATATAAAACAGAAAAACAGATAAAAATATGGCGAATCAAGATTCAAAACTTTCAAAAAATGAGGTTGATAAAATTTTATACCAGCTTTGTTTGGCAATTGCTGAGCTAAAGGATCCGAATGAGGCAGCGGAGCTTTTGCGCGACTTGCTTTCATATAAAGAATCGGAAATGATCGCCAAGAGACTCAAAATTGCTGAATTATTGATCAATGGTCAAATATATCAAGACATCCAAGAAACATTGAAGGTTAGCGCCACGACTATTGCGCGCGTTCATGAATGGTTGCAAATTTCTGGAGATGGATATCAAAAAGCAATAACAAGAACCAAAGGAGCAATTGCAAAACAATCTACCAATAAAAGTATCGATTTTGAAAATTGGAGCACGCTCAAGAAAAAATTTCCCGCATACTATTGGCCTGATATTTTACTAGAAAACATTGTGGCAAATGCCAACAAAAAACAACGAGCTCAAATGACGGCAGTCATCAACAAACTTAATAAGGCCAAGGAGAAGCCAGCAATTTATAAAAAACTAAGACGTCTTATTGCAACAAATAACAACGTTTTAAAATAGCAAGTACTACTATGCTGGATAGTATGATAGTACTTGCAGAAATTAAGATTGAGAAATATTGAGAAATACATTATGCTTTAGGGGTACCAACAGAGCATGGAGTATGGAATGATTGGGGTGGATGTAAATGAGTTAAAGAATTAAGAATTTTAAAATAACAAATATGTCTATTGAAAATTCATTTGGAAATAAAATTGAGCAAATAAGCTTTGAAGAAAATCCATTCGAAGACGAAACTGTTTCACGAGAATGGATCAATAGCGTTGAGAATGAAAAAGATATGGCAAGGGATCGAGAAATTTATCCGCGTCTTTCCAAATGGATAGAAGAAGCTGCTCCTAAAGTTGTTGTTGAAATAGGTTCTGGTCAAGGAATTTGTTCAGACAAAATGGAAGGATATGATGGTAGATATATAGGAATTGAACCATCTGCAGTTTTGGTTGAGCGCGCTGAAGAGTTGTATAAGAATGAAAATCGAAATTTTATTATCGGCAATGCATACGAATTACCTTTGCCAAATGAGTGCTGCGATGCTGGTTTTGCCGTTAATGTTTGGTTTCATTTGGAAAATCTTGACCAAGCCGCAAAAGAGCTTGCGCGAATATTGAAACCGAACGGGAAATTTATGATAATGACCGTTAATCCTGATGAATATGAAAATTGGCTCAGAACATATGAAAATATCCAAGAAGACGGGAAGAAGGTTGTGGGGAAGGCGAACACGCCTATAGTGTCGTTGTCAAAAAATATTTTTTACAGACATTCACTTTGGGAAATGAAAAAATCATTTGAACAAAATGGATTAAAAATAAATGCCATTGAAGCATTTGGAACTGGCGGAAAAAGTGGAGTGGACTATTTTATGCAAATCATGGGAATAAAAATAATAAAACAAGATGAAAACGCTTAAATTTAGGAAAGAATTGGCAGAATTGATTTTGGCAGGCGAAAAGACTTCAACATGGAGAATTTTTGACGACAAAGATTTGCAGACTGGCGATGAATGCATGTTTGTGGTTGCTGAAACAGAAGAAATCTTTGCGCATGCGGTGCTGGGAGAAATAAAGGAAAGAAAATTTGGAGAAATGACAGCCGAAGACATGGACGGCCATGAAAAATATGCCAGCACTGCGGAGATGTTGGCTGCATTTTCCGGATATTACAATCAACCCATAACAATTGAAACCCTGGTCAAGATAATAAAATTTAAGACAACATAACCATATGTCTTTCGAAAATCCACTTGAAAAAATTGAAGCAAAAAAGGAATTGAATAGTGACGACAAAAAACAGTTAGCACATTTGTGGAGTGAGGTTGTTTTGGGTGTGGCTGAAAAAGATGAGGCAAATGTTGAGTCTATGGATGACAAAGAAATAAAACAATGGCTGTATCGATCATTGATGCATGAAATTAGTACAATTGGGTTACAGCTAGGATTCGAGGCAGATAAAAAGCTTATTGAAACAATTGCAAACACGGAAGACAGGAAAGAAAAATCAAGGGTGCAATTGGAATATATTTATTCATGTAATGAGCAGTTTAAAGAAATTGCAAAAACTGATATGCCAGGAAAAAATAGCTCTCGTTGGGACACTATGCCACTGACTATGCGAGAGAATAAATCATTCAATTGCGTGGGAGCTTCACTTTTGGGTCACGACTTATTGAGGAAATGTGAAATTGAGAATTTTTTTGGCAATCCAGCCGGACATGTTATGAATGTTGTTCGCCTTGATAATAATGATTTGTGGTATGTTGATTTTCGCAACGATCGAATTGAAAAAATGCAACCAGAGATAATTGAGATCAACGGAATTAAATCTGTGAATTTAATCAATACGTCCAATGTATACAATTATGTGCCATTGCTTGAAGTTACTGAGGCGCCAGCATTTATTTTTGGTAATATAAGAGCGTTAAAATCTGAGGCCACGAATGATGAATATTTGGATGATTTTCCAGGCAAGGACGATGCAAAAAAAATATATCAACGATTTAAAAAAGAATTGGACGAGATTAGTCCTGGAAAATTCAGACAATTTTTATATTCCGAAACTGACAGTCTTTGGAGTGGTGATCAAATGCAAAATGAACGTGAACGCGTAACGAGATTTTATAGTTTGTGTAGAAATCTTTTTTCACCACTAAATCCAGAAATAAGAAAAGCTATTTCAGAGGAAATCCAAACAAAAAAAGTTTTGGTCAGACAGTTTTTTGATGAAAATACATCTGGCGATGGAATGAGTGTAGATATGAAAAATGTGCTCTCCTTATATCGTCAAAAATTAAATGAAATAAAACAAAATGATCCCGCTTTGTATAATGAATTTTATGACACAATAATTTCAATTATACTTAATGAAAAATAATAAAATTTATGACTGAAGAAAAACAACCCAAAACATTTGAGGAAATTAATGAGACATTGCAGGAAAATTTGAAGAAAATCAATGGCGAGATTGAAGAGATTGAAAACCATTTGCAAATCGGGCAGGATTTGTTGGAAAAACAGACTGCAGAAAATGCCAATGAAGAAGTTTTGGAAAAATATCGCAAAGGATTGGAAGAATTGCAAAAGGGCTTGGAAATGTTTTTGGGAATCAAGGATGAGATCCAAACAACAATAGCCAAGTTGCATGAAACGAAAGCACAAGCCGATGAGCATATAAAATAACAAAAAGTTCGTCAGGTTTATAAAGTCCATAAAGTAAAATAAAAAATACTTTAAGAACTTTAAAAACATTATGGACCTTATGACTAAAGTTTATGAACAAAAAAACAATCGTCATTTCACTTGGAGGGTCATTGATTGTGCCGGAAGAAATTGATTGGAAGTTCGTGAAGCAATTCAAGAAAGTCATTGAAAATGGGATTGCCAAGGGATTTCGTTTTATCATCATCACCGGAGGAGGAAAAACCGCACGCAAATACATCGAAGCCGGAGCGAAAGTTGGCGACATCGACAGCGAGGACAAAGATTGGATCGGGATCCATGCCACCAGGCTCAATGCTCATTTTTTGAGAACAATTTTCAAGGAGCATGCTCATCCAACCATCAACAAAAATCCATACGATCTGGAAAGTTTTTTGAAAGCCAAAGAATCAATCTTAGTCGCGGCAGGATATCGTCCTGGAAATTCGACAGACTATATCGCAGTGCTTTTGGCCAAACATTTCGATGTCAAAAAAATTGCCAATCTTTCCAACATCGACCATGTCTACGACAAAGATCCTAGAAAGTTTGCGGATGCCAAAAAGATAAAAGAAATCAATTGGAGTGACTTTCAAAAAATTGTTGGAGACACCTGGGATCCTGGTGCCAATGTACCGTTTGATCCTATCGCATCCAAGTTGGCTGCCAAAGAGGGGATGGAAGTTGTGATTTTGAACGGAAAAAAACTTGGCAATTTCCAAAAATATCTGGACGGAGAAAAGTTTTCCGGAACAATCATTTCTTAGCTTTTTAGGCTTTAGCTTCATTAGCTTCTTAGTCTTAAAATAGACAAAATGAAAAGCCCTGGCGATTTTTTCGCGCAGGGCTTTCGTGTCTGATTTATTTAGGCACAGGAAGCCATATGATGCAGTTAGGATGGTTGTCAGGAGTGTTTTCACACCTGAATCCTCCTCCCATCATTTTCATATATTGGTCAACCATATACAGACCAAGTCCTGTACCTTCTGCCAATTCGCTCGTTTCGTCTCCTCTTTCGAAAGGTGCGCACAGCAAACCGGTTTTTAGAAATTCCTCGCTTATACCTGCTCCATCAGTGTAGAAATTGAGAAACAGCTTACCTGGTTCGTACCAATATCCGTAAGATATGTTTAGTGTGTCTCTGCCAATTTTCCCATACTTCACGCCATTGAATATGAATTCTTCTATTACTGAGCGTAGTTTGTGAAGGTTGGCTTTGACAAAAACCTTTCCGGGCGGAACAAGCCCCATAACTCCATCAATAAAGACGTTATTTTCCTCAAGAAATGTAGCATGCAATTCAATAAGATAATTGAAAACATCTCTGCCAACATCAATGTCCTCCAGGATAGATGCGGCATCAATGTTGTTTTTGTAACAAAGATGTTCCACCAGATTCAATGATTCACGAGCACGTTGCTCAATCATGGAACATTCAGCGCTGACAATTTGCAGCGCATTCAGGGCACTTTCGTTGTTGATCTTGCCATACTGTCCTTTTATGATGCGGCCAAGCATGCCGTTTACAACAGTAAATGGGGACTTGAGTTTGTGTGCCGCATCAGTGAAGAATAAACATACTGCCTTGCGCAAATTTTCCCTGTCAGTGATGTTGCGCGAAATGCTTATTGTCCCGATAATGTTTCCGTTATTATCATACCAAGAATATTCAGAAAGGGAATACCAAACCACCTCACCATTACGGATTGCTTTTCGAACGCGATCTATGATGGGCTTTCCATTTTGCATGACCTCCAAGCTATCTTGGCGGGACAGTGTCGCTTCCTCAAAACTCATGAAATCAAAATCTGTTTTTCCAATCATCTCCTTTTCAATGTCTTTCGGTGCGATCCCCCAATTGGCAGCTTTTTTCCAGCTGACAGCCGCATAGCGACCTTCTTTGTCCTTGTAAACTATTGAATCAGTGGTGCTTCTTAGTAGTGAGTTAAGCGTCGGTGTTTCCATAGCTACACCTCCTCCTCTATATTTTTTTATTTAATTTTGAATGTACTAGTAAAATATCTTGCCACAGTATTTGTTTTATGTCAAGATTTTTTGATTTCAAGTCACAACTTATTCATACGCCAAATAGGGCAGATTTATTGCTTTACTTTGAAATATTTTAGCAAAAGAAAGATGAAAAAATAGAAAAGCAGGGAAATTGCAAGCGAAACAAGCAGATATCCAACAATGAGGGGTAGAGCAAGATCAAAGAAAATGGCTTTGCTAAGAAAAAATTTCAAGCCGAGATGATATGTGCGGTTGAATTCCTGGGAAAGTTGCGCTGGATTTATGCCAAAGAAAAATCCTCCCACAATAGCAGCCAGGGGCAAAGCAACAAACGTGCTCCACATGTTGGTGGCAAAAATTCCCGCAGTGGCCGAAGCTCTGTTCAATTTTAAAACGGAAGCCAACACAAGTGTTGTAGCCACGCCTTCACCGGGAAGTATGCCTAGAAAAATTCCCAGAGCAGCTCCTCCGGCAATGTTGTGCGCGCTGTCATCTAAGGTGAAGAAGTGCGCAAAAAAAGATTTTATTTTGTCCAAAGTCGTTTTCATACCTTAAGTATATAGCTAATTGGGAACTTTTCAAACAATGTAAAGCATTTGGAATTGAAAAAAGCCGGATCATCTGATGATGACCGGCTTTTCGTTCAACCAAGGAAAATATCCGTATCTTTTTTGAGTTCGGCTCTTATCTCGGAAGCTTCTATTTTCTCATTTTCTGTATATTTGCTTATTGCCACATTAGCAACATGTTGTGTGTAAAAAAGAAGCCACATTACAGTCCAAAGCATTATCGATATAAATGCTGACCAGCCGGTTGCCTTCAGACAAAACAGAATTAAAAAGAGAATCAGACCATAACACGCAAAACCAAAAAGAAAACTGCCCAGTATCTGCATTTCTTCCGGGAATTTGATCTTTCTCGTTTTTCTCATTTTTAAATCTCCTTGTTTAGTTTGACTTGGTTTAATTTAATTCATAACATACAAGGCAATTAGGAATATTGCCGTTGTTGTCACCGCAATCATGCCTGAAAAGTTCATCACTTCAGTAGTAAGAACATAATCATCAAACAATGTTTTTTCATCATCTTTTATTTTTGATCGATGATGAAATTCCAGCAGACAATAATAAAACACTGCTGAAACGAGAAACGTCACAAAGCTGGTGGTGACATAACATGCAATGGCCACCAGAATGAACAATGCTGATATCAACGCGTAGTTGATTATCAACATCTTTTCATATCGGGACATTGCTTCCATTAGTTGTCTTTTTCTTGGGTCTTGCCGCATTGATGGCGTGGATTTCTTTTTTGACGCAATCAATTTTGCGGCATGCTTTTTTGAAGGCTTCAATTTCTTCAGCATTTTTCCTGACATAGCATACCTCCATTTTTTGGTGGAATTTTGTTTTTAAAGAAGTTGTTAATGTTAAGCTATTTTTTCTTTACCGTCAAACTCTTGGTTTCCTTATCAATCACCTTGGCATTTTCAATGTTTTGGCGGGCAGTAGGAGATATGGTGCCCATGATTTTTTTTAGGGCAATGCCATCGACTTTCAAAACTGACTCCCATTTGTCGAGCGGCTCCAAGATTTCGCGAAGTTGCTGTTCATCGTATTTATAGGTCTTGCGCAAAGTTTGTGCAATTATTCCTTCATTTGAAAAAACGCGATCAACTCCTTCCTGTGCCATGTAGTCGTTGATTTTCTCTTGCAATTCGGCCAATTGGGTTTTGGTTGAAGTGATGGCTGATTTGAGATTGATATAATCTTCGATGGCGCGGTTGACTTCTTCGCTGTCAATTTTTCTGGTTTCTTTGAATTTGTGTTTCCACATGGGGCACATTTTTTGATAGCCGCACCAATCACAAAGAGGTGTGACATTGGGAACAAACACGCCTTTTTCAATTTCAGCGATAACGTCCAAAAACAACTGTTTGGCAGTGTTGAGTTGCTCCAAGGTGCGCGTAGAGCTCAATTTAACCCCGTGCTTGAGGTAATAGAGGCTCACCGTCACCTTGTCCAATCTTTCAATTTCTTTTGGGTAGCGGGCCAAAAATGCGTTCAAATAGACCGAGAGTTGCAAGTCGTTGTCGACTTTGTCTTGTGACGGCATTTTCTTGGTTGTTTTGTAGTCGATGATTTCATAGCCGTCTTCAGTCTTGTCGATGCGGTCGATGATTCCTGAAATGATGTGGCTGGCGCCATCTTTGGGGTTTGTTATTTCAATGGCAAAACGACTTTCCAAGTCAACAATGTTGGCATCACTGATGTCATTTTTTTTGTAATATTGTTGGATCATGGCGACGCCCATGGAAAAAGCATTGCGCTCTTCAAGCTCATCTTCAAAAACATCACTGTTCCAATTGCGGGAAAAATAGTCCAAAGCATCCTCCAATTTCGGAGGAAGCAATGATGGTGTGTGAATGAATTTCAAAGTGCCATGGACCAAAGTTCCGAAAACAGCTTCTTTGCTCTTGGGTTCTTTTACTTTGTCTATATTTTGAAATTTGTATTTCAAGCTGCAATTTTGGAATGAATCCAGGGCTGAATATGATAAGCGCATAGTGTAAAAGTCAAAAGTTTATAAAGTCATGATGAGTTTGTATATCCATTATGCCATGCTGGCCGAAAAGGGCAAGAAAGACAATCCCTTGACGATAATTTCAAAGCTGGTATTATAAATATATACTAATTTAGTAGGCATTTATTATTTAAACATTTATTTTTCGTAGATTCGAAGTTAATTAGTAGTTTCGTATCGGTCATATATATGAAATTTTCAACCAAAGCAGAATATGGTCTCAAGGCCATGACGAATCTGGCACAGTGTTTTCCTGAGCAAAAAACAACCAAGGAAATCGCAGAACAAGAAAACATTTCCCAAAAATATCTGGAA
>JAQTLF010000006.1 GCA_028715015.1 Candidatus Moraniibacteriota bacterium
TATGAAATTTTCAACCAAAGCAGAATATGGTCTCAAGGCCATGACGAATCTGGCACAGTGTTTTCCTGAGCAAAAAACAACCAAGGAAATCGCAGAACAAGAAAACATTTCCCAAAAATATCTGGAAAGACTTCTTGGCAAGCTTCGTGATGGGGGAGTGGTGGAAAGCAACAAGGGAAAGCTTGGTGGTTTTGTTCTTTCACGAGACCCGAAAAAAATTCCTGTCGGCGAAATAATCGAACTTTTGGATGGGGAAATTGCGCCGATGCGCTGCGTGGGAAAATTTTGTTCCAGCGAACACAAATGTCCATCCAGCGTTGTTTGGAACAAACTTGGAGTGCAGATAAAAAAGACATTGTATGATATAAAACTAAACAGTTTAATAAAATAAGAAAAAAATCTCAAATCTAAATGTCAAATGTCAAACAAAATCCAAAATTTTAAATCCTAAAAGTTTTAATACTATGAAAAGAATTTATCTTGATTACGCAGCCACAACTCCAGTTGACGAAAAGGTTCTAGAAAAAATGCTGCCATATTTTTCACAAGATTTTGGCAATGCCATGAGTGTGCATTCATTCGGACAAGAAGCCTTGGAAGCTGTCGATAGTGCCAGAGCAAAAGCCGCTTTGTTTTTTCGCAGCTCAGCTTCGGAAATAATTTTCACTTCAGGAGCAACGGAAAGTAACAATCTGGTTGTGAAAGGAAGTTTGCGTTCATATTATTCAATTCCCAGAAAAGCTGAAGAAAAACCGCACATCATCACCACGAAATTCGAACATCACTGCGTGTTGGATGCTTGCAAATTTGCTGAAAAAGACGGTTTGGCTGAAGTAACTTTCGTTTCACCCAACAAAGAAGGGCTGATTTCAATCAAGGATATCAAAAATGCGATCAAGCCGAACACCATCCTTATTTCCGTGATGTATGTGAACAATGAAATCGGAACGGTGCAACCGATTGCCGAAATTGGAAAATTGCTGAAAAAAATCAATGTTGAGCGGGCAGAAAGCAAGCTGCCGCGCATAGCATTCCACACGGATGCCACCCAAGCCATCAACTATTTCAATTGCAATGTGGACGAGCTTGGAGTCGATCTGCTTTCAATGTCAGCGCATAAGATTTATGGACCAAAAGGAATAGGTCTTTTGTATGTACGCAAAGGAACTTTGATCAAGCGCGTGCAAGATGGTGGTGACCAAGAATACAAATTGCGCGCCGGAACACATAATGTCCCGGCCATTGTTGGTCTTGGCGAAGCGATCAATATGATCAAAACTCCTGCAATGGAGAAAAAAAACAAAGAAATCACGGAGCTCAGGGATTATCTGATCAAAAGAGTGCTGAAAGAAATTCCCAAATCATATTTGAACGGCAGCGCTGAAAAAAGATCACCCAACAATGCCAATTTCCGTTTTGATGATGTGGAAGGTGAGGGATTGATTCTCTCACTTGATTTGGATGGAATCGCCGCATCAACCGGCTCTGCTTGCTCTTCAGGAGCATTGGATCCGTCCCACGTCCTTTTGTCACTTGGACTCAAGCATGAGCAAGCGCACGGCAGCCTCAGAATAACATTGGGAAAACACACCACCAAAAAAGAACTGGACATCGTTATCGACAAAACAAAAGAAGTTGTGAAACGCCTGCGAAAAATTTCCGGGAACGTCCTGGCAGATTTCCAATAATCCCACAAATATACAAATCTATACAAATCATATACAAATCTACGAATAAAAGGCATCGCCATTTGTAAATTTGTAGTAAAATTTGTAGATTCGTGGGTAAAAACATAATTTAAATCATATAAATCCTACAATAATATATGCAAAAATATTCAAAAAAGGTCTTGGAACATTTCACCAAACCTCACAATCAAGGCAAAATCAAGGATGCGGATGGCATAGGCACAGTTGGCAATCCGAAATGTGGCGACATCATGCGTCTGTACATCAAGGTTTCAAAGGATAAGCAAGGCGAAGAAATTCTCAAAGATGTGAAATTTGAAACACTTGGTTGTGGAGCAGCCATTTCAACATCTTCAATGACGACTGATCTGGCCAAAGGAAAAACGATCACTGAAGCTTTGAAAATAACCAACAAATATGTGGCTGAAGAGTTGGGAGGTCTGCCATCAATAAAAATGCATTGCAGCAATCTTGCAGCCGATGCTCTTCATGCTGCAATCAAAAATTACAAATCAAAGCGATCATAAAATATATAAACATATCAGCATTTAAGCAACTTTCCATGCATTTATTTTTTTGTTTGCATGTTTAAGTGTTTAAATGTTTGCATAATAACATGCCAAATTTTAGAGCGCTAAAAATAGGGGATGAAACAAAACTTATTCCGCTTTTCAAGGTCTTGACTGGCAAAGAAATTCTCATTGATTCGGCATCTTTGGTGGCTGATACTGATGCGGTATGCTTGGTTATTGAGGAAAATGATGAATTGATAGGTTTTGGCTCGCTTATTATTCATCAGGTTCCAACCAAGGGGGAAGTAGCGCGTCTGGAGGACATTATTATCAGCGAAAAACATCAAGGAAAAGGTTTAGGAAGGACTTTGGTCACAAAATTGATTGAAATTGCCAAAGAAAAAAATATTCGAAAAATAAATCTCACAAGTAATCCGATGCGAATTGGTGCGCACAAGCTTTATGGGTCAGTTGGATTTTCAAGGGTGAACACTGATACTTTCGTGATGGAGATATGATCTTTTAAGTTTGTTTTTTATTTATTTTTTATTCTTCAATCTGTTTTATTTACAAATTTGAATACAAATGGGGTGTTTAGTGTTATATTTGTAAATATGTTCAATGTCGCACATTATATCTTTTGCGACACATTAAGAAAGAGCTATGTCTTTTGACCATGTATTAGCATAATTAACCATACAGTTATCAATTTGTTTATTTCCAAATTAAACAAACATATGACTTCTAACACTCATTTCCTCTTGTTCTTAGTGTTATAATCTTTGACAGATACTTCTATATCATCTTGCATCCAAATATCAAATCTTAAACCAAATTTTGCAAGCAACCAGTCATCATACCAATCAAAACATCTTCAAACAGCAAAAATGCGTCGAAGTTGCAACCCAAGGTTCAATCAATAAATAATGCCTGAAACAAGCCATATTCAAGGGTATACGTATACCACTTATTCTCCAAAGGCGCCTTACAGCTCAATTTTGAGCCTCGTTTTATGGCTTAAATAAGCCATAATTTCACCGTGCTTTTTGAGCCATTTTGAGGCTAATTTTGCCATAAATTTGACCTCAAATCATCTTTCTAATGCTTGGGCATATGCATATACCATTTTTTTCAAAAACTTCAACACGGGTCATCTCAGAGTGTGTGATATAAAATTAACTGAAACTATATATTAAGTCATTCTCGTGAAAACAGCTTGTCCGCCTTGGTAGGAGAAATCCAGAACTAGGCCTCATTAATAATATATAAACACCAAATCTCAAATTCAAAAAAAATTTTTCTAAGATATAAAATAAAAAAAACAAATTTTTCAGAATAATATTTAACAAAAACATAATCAACATGATTAAAATATTACAAGTATTTGAGTAGCATTTAGGGTGTGCATGCAAGTAATCAAAGAATGCCTCATCACAAACAACGAAATTGAAACAATTCTATGCGACCATGCTTATCCTCTTTCATATTTGAATTACTATTTTGCCTAATGTCGCACAACCCCTTTATATTTTTAATTTTTAAAACATCCAAATATATGATACTTGGATGTTTTAAAGAAATGTTTAGTTATAGATGATCATCTGATTGATACTTGTGCTGCTCTTTGTTCCCATAGCACCAACCAAGGCCCTGGTCGTATCAAGAAATATATTTGGACCGAAATATGGATCATGCACGACATACTTCCCATCTGCAGTTTTGTGATGAATGACCACATAGTGACCTCCTCCACCTGAAGTTTTTCCGATATATACGATGACTGGATTGTTTTTTGCAAGCTGGGCATCAATGGTTGACCAGTTTATGTTGCCATGACTCATGCCACTGCTCGTCAGCGCTAATTTTGGACTTGCCCAACTCGCTGGCCAATTTATAAGATCACCTGAAAAAATCGGTGCCGATGACAGGATTCCTGGATTTGTCGAACCACCATGCTCCTTGAAAACCATGGCTACAGCTGTAACTGCACAACCATAACTTTTCATGAGTGTCTTGGTATTCCCGATAGTTTCGTCGCCCCATCTTGGATCTCTTTGTGAAAAATACCAATCAGTGGATGCCATATATTTGGAATCCGGTTTCGGATATGAATCGACAGACAAACCACTGGTTGCAAAAAATTGGTCGATATCCAATAGTTCCGCTTTCTGTTCCTCAACACGCTGCAACAATTGTGCATAGCGAGCTTCCTCTCCCTTGGTTTGAGCAAGCAAGGATTCTTTGTTGGCTTTTACTGAAGCCAAGTTTTCATTTTTGCTTTGCAAATCCTCATGCGTGTTGACCAAATCAACTTTTTTTTGATCCAAATCAGAGCGCTGTTTCTCAAGATCGGTTTTTATTTCTTTGACAGAACTTAGCAGTTCACCAATCTTGTCACCGGTTTGTGAAAGCCTGTCCTTGGTGACAATAAACGAAGCCACATTTCCATCATTTAAATATGAAATGATCGGACTGGACAAATTCGCCTCATAATATGATTGCATGATGTTGGCCAGAAGTTTTTTTTGTGAACTCATGAGTGATTCTTTTTCAGCGATCTGGAGCTCAAGTCTGGTTATTTGTGAATTGTAGTCATCAATCTTGGCTTTATTGATGTCTATTTGTGACTGGACTTCTTCAATGTTGGCATCCGCAATAGACAGCTGATTGTTCAGTGTTTCGCTTTGTTTCTTTTTTATGTCGATTATTTCACGATAGATTTCAGCTCGTTTTTGCAATTCGTCGATTTTTTGTTGGGTTTCTTCCGGAATGGTGCCAGTGGTGGCCTCTTGGGAAATGCTGTTGTCAGCTTTGCCATTTTGCCATAGCAAAAAAGATGTCGTCACGCTCAGGGCGACAATCAAGGTCAATAGAATTAATTTCTTTTTTGCTTTTGTTTTTCTATTCATGTAAAACCAAATTTACATCCCAAATTTACATCAATGTTATTTTATTGCCACATTTCGATGGCTTTGGCCACACGTTCCAATGATTGTGTTTTTCCCAAAACCCAAGCACATTCGAACGGCGATGGAGATTTTTGCTCGCCAGTCAGAGCCGTGCGAAGCGGCCAAAGCAAATCTCCACGTTTGTCACCGGCAGCTTCCAACAATTTTTCTTCGATTTTTTCAAGGGTCCATTGGTCTTCAGCAATTTCTGTAAGAACTGTCTGCGATGTTTTCAAAGACAAAAGCAATTCTGCGTCGGTTGTTGTTTTCCAACGCAGCATTTCTTTTTCATAGGAAATATCCTGAAAAAAGAATTTGTTTTCCTCGCCAACGTCGGCAAATTTCAGCAAACGCTGCTTTTCCACAGCCAGAACTTTTTTCAAATATTCTTCTTTTTCTTGCATGCTCCATGTTTCATGCTCCATGTTCCATGTTTTGAAAAAATCTTTCTGTTTGAAAAATGGCAATGCATTTTGCAACAGTTCCTCATCCGAAAGTTTTTTGATGTATTGTCCATTGATCCAATCAAGTTTTTTGATGTCAAAGACAGCTCCAGCCTTGTGCACTTTGGCTAGTTCGAATTTTTCCACCAATTCTTCCAGAGAAAAAATCTCTTGCACACTTCCCTCCCCCGGATTCCAACCGAGCATTGCCACAAAGTTCAGAATCGCTTCTTTCAAATATCCTTTAGCAATATAATCTTCCACAGCCACATCGCCTTGTCGTTTGGAAAGCTTGGTTCGATCAGGATTCAAAAGCAATGGCAGATGAGCAAAAATTGGCACTTCCCAACCAAAAGCCCTATACAAAAGAATGTGTTTCGGTGTGCTTGGAAGCCAATCTTCGCCGCGAATCACATGTGTGATGCCCATCAGATGGTCATCAACCACATTGGCCAGATGATATGTTGGAAATCCATCCGACTTCATCAAAACTTGGTCGTCAATGTTGTCAGTATTGAAAGAGACTTTGCCGCGTATCTCATCTTCAAAAACAATGCTTTCATTTTTTGGAATTTTCAAGCGGATGGTCGCAGGACAAGCTTGTTTCAATTTTTCATTTATATCTTCAGTTGCAAGATTAGTGAGACAATATCTGTCATACATGGGAGCTTTTTTTTCTTTTTGCTGCTTTTCACGCATTTCATTCAATCTTTCCGGCTCGCAAAAACAATAATATGCGTGACCATCTTTGACCAATTGCTGGGCATATTTTTTGTAAATTTCAGTCCTTTCCGATTGGGCATATGGGCCACAAGATCCGATTTCGATGGTGTTCGGATATGTTTTTGATTCAGACCTGATTGAGTCAGCGTTGGCAAGTGATGATTTCAAAAAATTTCCCTCATCCCATTCCAGCCCCATCGCGCTCATTGATTGCAGCAACTGTTCAGCCGCACCTGGAACAAATCTGGCCTGATCAGTGTCTTCAATGCGTATCAAAAAAGATCCGCCTTGCTTTTTTGCAAACAAAAAATTATACAAGGCAGTCCTGAAATTTCCGATGTGCATGTAGCCTGTCGGCGAAGGTGCAAAACGTACTCTGATATTTTTTTTATTCATGTTTTTGGCTAAATATTATTTTAATCGGAAAAACAATCACGGCATTTATGATTCTCTTGAATCTATACTTCGGCTCTTGGAAAAATCTCCAAAGCCATTCCAGACCAAGAAATTGGATCGGCTTTGGAGCTCTTTTGATTTTTCCAGTGACAAAATCAAAAGCGCCACCAACTCCCATGGCCAACCTAATACTATCATTTTTGGCAGAATTTATAAAGACCTCCTGATGTGGAGCACCGAAATTGCAAAACAAAATATCATGGTTTGCAATTGATGGTTTTGGATCGCCGTTTGGATCAAAATCAGCTCCGTCAATTTCCAAGCTTGGATACATTTCTTCCAACCTTTCCCTTATTTCCTCAAAAGTACTGAGACCGGATTTATTGGCTGCAACATATACTTTGTAATTGTATTTATAAGCCAGATATAAAATTTCATGCATCAGATCTGTTCCTGCCATTCTGCATCTTAGCCATTTTCCAAATCTGATAAAAGCATATTTAAGCCCTATTCCATCAGCCACATTCAAATCACACTTGTTCAGTATGCTTTTGAATTTTTCATCATGCTGCGCCTGCAAAACGAACTCCGGATTCACCGTGGCAATCTGATGAAAACCAGGTTCATTCAAAAAGAATCCTACCTTCTCAAGAATTTCTTTTTTGCCAAAATTATCAATACGTATGCCAAGAATATTCATGAATCATTTTAACATTTAAACATATAAACAGGGCGATAACACGCTCATGATTTTGTTTTTTGTTTAAATGCTTACATGTTTTTATGATTGTATGCTTTATGATAGTGGGCATTCTTCAAGCGAAACATATTCCGCTCCCCCACCTTTGCTTTCCATGATGGAAACAGAATCAACTGTCATTGAAACATTCATTTTCTCGCCAACTTCCGGTTTTTCCGCAAGCTCATCCCATTTCAATTTCCTGATCCTGCCAAGGGTGATGTGCGGTTTGAATTCTTTGTGTGCAATTGGTCTCATGCCAAGGCCGCGCTCAACTTGTTCATTAAGCATGCCCATTTCAACATTCGCTTTGCCTGTCAGCCACACAATTTTGGGATCATTTCGTTCAGGTCCCAGTTCGATCCGATCAAATTCCAAATCAAAAGCTTCAAAATTTTCCACTGATTCCCTGACTTTTTCGCAGATTTCAGGCAGCATGCTTTCATCGACATAGCCCACAAAAGCGACTGTGATGTGGATGTTTTCTTCTTTCATCCACTTGATCGGCAAATCAGACCATTTGGCCACAACTTGAGCCAAACGCCTTTTGATCTGATTGGGAACATTCACTTCGACAAATATTTTTTTCTTTTGCATGTATACACCATATCAGCAATTCACGTTTAAATCAAGCACAAATGCCGCTTAACATCAGGCCGGATTATTGCTATACTAAGCAAGCAGTAACCAATAAATTGCAAAAAACCAAGATGAAAGAAAACCTAAAAACATTCGGAGAATTGATGAAAAAGAGAACTGTTCAAGTACAAAAGGCGCCAGCCTACCAGTGGCAGGAGCTAGCCCTGACCATTATCAAAGATCTGGACATACCCAACAATAAACGAAGTTCTGTTTTTATGGTATGCAAAAAGCATAGTCGACAAATAATAGAACGTGCGTTCAATGATACCAAAGAGCTTTGCAAGTCAGGAGAAAAATGGCGCTATTTTTTCAAATTGATAGAGAAAAAGCCTGATAACAAACCTATCTCTTGACAAATTAGGCATATAATTATATAAATACATATTGTTCTTTTGATTTTTTTGCAGCATAAAACTCTGTTTAGAGAAAGGGGGCTATTATGTTTATAAGGACGTTAAGGGTTCTTCCTGGAGGCTGTCGCATAAAAGGTATCGCCAAAAAACTATACGGAGAATTGGCATGCGGCAACGTACTGATACAGATGTCTGGACAAGAAATTGCTGCTGCCCGCCAAAAAAAGCAGCCGGCATATGATCAGCTGCGCAGAATAACGTGCAGTAAATGCACCATTCCCCGATGCCCCAACAAGCTCGCAGCATGACGCACAACACAATAAACAACAAAAGGAGGGTTAACTGCAATGATGACCATTAATGTTCTTTTAATTCTCAAGCTGGTTGGTCTACTGATCGTAGTTGTCGTACTAAACATAAGTGGCATGGTTGTGATGGGCGGTGTCGTATTTAACGACAAAAAGTTTATCGCAACGGTTATTCTAGTCGAAACGGCGGTCTTGTATGGAATATTGCACTATGTCCACTTTTAAGGACACTTACCGCTCTCTGCCTCAACGGCAAAGGAGCGGTTTTTTTGGGAAAAAATTTAAATAAAGGGTTTGTTTTTTGCTATTTCACCTAAATCTGAAGTTGCGAAGCAATTTGCGTGAAGCGTTAGCGTAACTAGATATTGTGAGTTCTGCGATGTAAAAATGGTACTGGCACTAGTTTTTATTTTGCATTTTTTCCAATAGCGTTCCATGGAAGCTCTATGCCAACTTCAGCAAAATGATTCAGTACCCATTGTGCATAAGTATTACTATTTGTCCCACTCGATACATACTTTTGGACATATGGATAATTTTCTTTGCTCATTTTGATGAAATCAATCATTTCTTTTGCCATCTCCCCCTCTACCTTCTTTAATAAACGACTTTGCCAGTACCATCTAGCGGAAAAATGAAAAATTTCAATTCCACTAAACGGCGGGTAATGATTCTTATGCAAAAATCCCCATGTTTTATCTTTATTCGCTCGGAATAATACTTCCCATCTTGAAATTTTTCCTTTTTCATTACACACAAACCATGGATGGATGGCGAAATTAAAAGGCACATGAGCGGGACAAAACAAGACAAAAACTTCGTATTTTTCTGGATCAATAACGCTGTTATCATTATTATTCATATTACAGGATGTAATTTAAAAATCCTTGTTTCCTATTCTGCATGCAATCATGGCAAATTCATTTTTTAATTATTTTCAGCCATCCTAACACCTTTCTCTATGCCATTTTTGCGACCTGCTTCAAAATTTATTTCGTCCTCACTTTTTTCTTCATTACAACTAACCTGTTCAAAATTACCAGCATATCCTTCGGCAACGCCCTGTTTGAAGCCTTTGTCATATTTTATACCTCTTTTATAGCTATCACTCACTTGCTCTTTACTCATATTGTCCTTTATAATTATTCCCATATTCTCAGGACTTGGCATCATACTTTCTTTCATACATTTGTTGTTTAAATTGATTATTTAAAAAATGACTTCGCCCCGATTGAATTTGTTTTTTTTCTTTTGAAAAATGAAAGAGGGTTGGGGTGAATTTCTTTTAAAAAAGACTCCTTACAGATTTAATATTTTTATTAATTTTTCAAACCTGTAAACTTTGTTTCTCTTTTGTTTAGAGTCTGCTTCTTTTAATATTCCAGCATCAACAAATTTATTTATCAAACTAAAAAATGTTTGGGTATTTTTAATCTTAACGTGCTTATGCAAGCTAGCAGTAGTGAAAATTGGACGAATAAAAATTGCATCGAGCAAATGCGAAGCATAGGTCGAATTTAATTCCATAATTTTTTCGCGATACTCTTGATGCAGTTTTAAAATTGATTTAGCAGTTTCTTCTGTTTTTTGAGCCTGAACAGTTAACGCATTTAGGAAGAATTTAATCCAATTTTCCCAATCTTGTTGCTCGCTTACGTTGCGAAGCAATTCATAATATGTCTGCCTATGCTCTTCAAAAAATTCACTCAAATACAAAAATGGATGAGAAAGTAATTTTTTCTCATATAAAAATAGTGAAATAATCAAGCGACCCACTCTTCCATTGCCATCCAAAAATGGATGAATTGCTTCAAACTGATAATGTGCTATGGCAATTTGCACCAAATTGTCTTTTTCCTCGTCTGAATTTAAATATTTTTCCAAATTTGCAAATAGTGGAATGATTTCATTGGCTGCTGGCGGAATATATGAGGCTTCAGAAATTTCCGCGCCTGGCATGCCAATATATACTTGAACTTTTCTAAATTCACCTGGCGCTTTGTTGGCACCACGACCAGATTTCAGCAAAGTTGCATGAATTTTTTTGATCAAGTTTTCCGACAATGGCAATGTTTCCAAACTTTTAATTCCCAAATCTAAAGCCCTGCGATAATTGATAATCTCGCTGATATCTTGCTTTTTTGTTTCACTCTCATTTTTATCGTTCACTGCGTCATATGCCAAAACTTCATCAAGTGTAGCTTGCGTTCCCTCAATTTGCGAACTCAAAACAGCCTCTTTTGTCTGCAAAGTGCGACCAAGGAGGCTTGGATTTGGCAGAGCACTCAAAAGCGAGTCCAGACTGGCAATAGCTCGATGCGCCTTGGTTATGTGTCCAATCAATTGCTCGTAATCTATTTTTACGGGTAATTTTGGCGGAATAAAGGGTTTTTTGCTCATACTAATGACTAGAATAAGGATTAAACTTATTCTAGTGAGCTAGAATAAGAGACTTTCTTATTCCAATAATAGCACTTATACTAGAATAAGGCAATGGCAATGTATGCAACTTCTCATAAAATCAGGTGTGAATTTCATTTTTAAAAGCTCCTATCGAAACAATTTACTTAAAATTTTTGTGCGGGTGGTGCATATGATGGCATCCACACATAATCACTAAAATCTTTCTTTAATCCATTCACTGAACTACATTTCATATCGTAATAACTTCTTTCTTCGACACCACGCTTCATCTGAAGCTAAGACGACCCACCTCAGAGGTCGTCTTTTTTATATAAAATATTTTCATAGCGAAGCATAGAAACTCCTCATCCCCCTCCCTTAATAAATAAAAATCGAATTTTCTGTCCCCATTAAACCACTAAACTTTCAAATTTTCACAAAGATAAAAAATTTATTTCGTTGAACGTTTGCGTGTATCAGAAGTTTTTTCGAAATGAAATGAGAAAAAATTTGGGTGGAGAAAATTTGCCTTCCTTATTATTTTATTTGAGCAAATTTTCGCAACCTGATACACGCTGTTCTGCGATGTTGAATTTATTTTTTTGTCCACTCCTAAAATAAAAAATTGGAATTGGGCGAGAGGCTGGGCTACCTCTCGCTTTGAAAATATACTTTTACTTCTTATGAATATCCAACGTGAATATCACTCTTGGTTCAAAGAAGTCGAGCAGAACATCACCACGTGTAAGGATCATTCCTTTTAATTCATCTACATCCGTGAGTTGATGTATCTCTCGACCAGCCGCTACATTTTCAACTTCTTCATAAGGAACTATTTGGATTACTGCTACATACTTACTCATATGCACACCTCCTTGGTTTGTGTTAGCCCAATTCCAATTTTTTATTTAATTTTACATTATACATACATTAGCTAAAAAATCAATAGGTATAATGAAAAATACTAATTAAGGGACAAAAAAATAAATTCAATTTCGCAGAACGTTTGCCCATCATGCGAAGTGCGAAGCATTTGGGTGGAGCTTTAGCGAAACCGCATATGGGCTGTTGGGCGATGTAATTTAAAAATCTCACTCCTTATTGTTTTGACAATTTATTTCTTCCTCGTTTTATCTGATCAATACATTCTTCTTTAAGTATGCCAGTTTCAATATGCAACTTACGTTTAGTTTTTTTCGCAAGGTCAAAAACAGTCACATATGGGTCCATACTTTTTTCGCTAGGCGCGCCAAAATAAAAAAAAGTAATTCCCGCCTTGATTGCAGCCGACATACACATTGAACATGATTCAGCGTTACTAAAAAGGCAATATTCTTCCAAAACTCTAGTTTTATATTTCTTGCCAGCTTTTCGCAAAAGATTTATTTCAGCGTGAGCAGTGGGGTCACAATCAGTTTTGGAAGTATTATGAGCCACTTCAACTATATTGCCTTTTTTGTCGGTCAATATCGCACCAAATGGGGAATTACTTTTTTTTATTCCTTTTTCAGCTTCATCCATGGCGCGCCGGATTAAATTTTCCTTAGTTTGTTTATTCATATGCGAAAGAGGAGGAAATAAATTGTATTTTAATAAAGGAGATTTTTAAATTATTTCGCCCAACTCCTTATATACGAACTCGTTGATATTTTACACTCAAATTAGCTATAATTTGAGTGTAAACTTTAAATCATAATTGTGTTATGAACGAAAGTTATTATCCAAGTCAAGATCCAATTGAAAAATTGAAACAAGAAATGAAGCTTCGAAAATTCAGTCCGAAGACCATCAAATCTTATTTATATTATATCATGGATTTGCTGGAATGTTCAAGCAAGAACCCAAAAATTGTTAGGGAATGCCAAGTTGGAAACGACACAGATTTACACCAAGGTTGCCAACAATAATTTACAAACCATCAAAAGTCCGCTAGACTGAGTATAAATAATATTTGTATATTTGTGACTAATTTGTAGATTTGCGGGTCATATGAAATTAACCATTATTAAAAATCCTAATCCCCTTTTACGTGTTAAAACCGTGAAAATCAAAGATCCTCTCAACCAAGATGTGCAGGAGCTTGTTTCGAATATGGTCGAAACCATGTATGCAGGCAATGGTGTGGGCTTGGCAGCCACTCAGGTCGGCTCTGATTTGCGCTTGTGCGTGATTGACGCGGAAGGCACGCTCTATGTCCTCATTAATCCTCAAATCACCGCCAAATCGAAAACCAAGGTCATTTCCGAGGAAGGCTGTCTCAGTTTTCCCGGCCAATATTTCCCCATTTCCCGACATAAGGAAGTACAAGTGCGCTATGTTGATGAAAATGGCCAACCTGCCAAATTGAAAGGACGAGATTTGTTGGCCAGAGCCATTCAACATGAACTCGATCACCTTGATGGCATTCTCATCATCGACAGGATCAAAAAGAGTCGCTCGAAAATAAAAAGTGTACCAAAAAAATAATGGAGAAAAATTCAAAAAAAATAAAACTGCGGGTTGTTTTCATGGGAACTTCTGATTTGTCACAAGCTGTTCTCAAATCATTGATTGAAGATGAATACAATATCATTGGCGTGTTCACCAAGCCTGACACCAAAATCGGACGCAAACAAGAAATTGAAAAGCCGCTCGTCAAACAATTGGCCGAAGAGCATCAGATTCCAGTTTTCCAACCTTTGCGCTTCAATGCCGAAGCTGTTGAACAACTGAAAAAATTGAAACCCGACATGGTCATCGTGGCAGCATATGGAAAAATAATTCCCAAAGCTGCTTTGGCAATTCCCGGTTTTGGCTGCATCAATGTGCATGTTTCCCTTTTGCCCAAATATCGCGGACCTTCTCCGATTCAAAATGCCTTGCTGAATGGTGAAAACCAAACCGGTGTCACCATCATGCTTATGGATGAAGGCGTCGACACTGGAGACATTTTGGCCCAGGAAAAATCCAACATTGAACCAAATGACACCACTGAAACTTTGATGCAAAAATTGTCTTTGGCTGGATCTGATCTTTTGCTCAGAACCATTCCTCTTTGGATTGAAAGAAAAATCGAAGCCAAGCCGCAGGATCACAGCCAAGCCACGCTTTGCCAATTGATTGAAAGGTCTGATGGCAAAATTTTTTGGACCGATGATGCGGAAGAAATTTTCAACAAATTCAGAGCTTTGACGCCTTGGCCGGGAATTTTCACCTTTTGGAAGAACAATTCGCAGCTAGTTCGTTTGAAACTCATTTCCATCGGATTGCAAAAAACAAATCCACTTGAAAAACGTCGTGTTGGTGAAGTTTTTGAAATTGGCAGCGACATCGGAGTGCAGACAGAGCAAGGAATCATCCTTCTCAACGAACTTCAAATGGAAGGCAGGAAGTCGTCCGACATCAGATCATTCATCAACGGACACACTGATTTCATTGGCAGCATTTTGGAATAATTTTTCAATGCAAATAAAACAAAAAAAACAATATGAAAAACAAAGAAAATGAAAGAAAAGAAAACATCGCCCTAGCAATCGGTTTCGGGCTCATCATTCTGGTGATTGTTTTCACTTTGTTCAGGAATATTGTTTTTTCAAATTCAGACACAAAAACAGAGTCTCAGACCAGCAATGATTCGCAAATTTCCAATGCGCTTCCCTATCAAACCATCAATGCCAAAGATTTGAACAAAAAAATCCTGGGAATCGGAAAAAAAGAAAGTTTGACCCTGCTGGATGTGCGCCCATTTTCCTCCTACATCCAAGAACACATTTTGGATACCATCAATATTGCTGTTGATGAATTTCCAGTTGGATCCAAAATTGATGCTCACAGCCTGATTGTTGTCATCGGCGAAAGCAGTCGCGATCCAGACATTGCCACAGCTGTCGACAAACTCAAGGAAGAAAAATTTGAAAACATCGTCGTGTTGGCAGGAGGAATGGTTTCTTGGAAACAACTGATCGGAGCAACCGTGACCTATGGTGATCCAAAATCTTTTGTCGATCAATCCAAGGTTTCCTATCTTGATCCGGAACAATTGAATGATGCCCTCAATCAGAAAGTTCCTGTGTATATCGTTGATGTGCGCAGCAGCGACAAATTCTCCAAAGGGCACATTGCCGGAGCAAAAAACATTCCTTTTGAAGAACTCGAAAAAAGACGTTCGGAAATTTCAGAAAAGAAAATTGTGGTTGTCGGTGACAACGAACTTCAGGAATTCCAAGCTTCCGTGCAGATGTATGACATGCTTTTGGCTTCTCCCTATGTCATGAGAACAGCCATGACCGGCTGGCAAGACAAGAAATTCCCAGTCGTTACAAATTGATTTCTTCCATATTTCCCACCCTCCTTAGATAAGGAGAGGGTTGGGGTGAGGATTAAGAAAGAATTTTTCCATGTTTCTTCCTCCCCTTATCTAAGGGGAGGACCGAGGAGGGGTTGAGCAAGGCCTCGCTCAACCCCTCTGTCCCGATTCCGTATCGGGACATCTCCCCTCATCTGAGGGGAGAATGGTATGGAAGAAAACTTTAAAAGAAAAGCTGAGCAAAACAATACTATTTAAAAAATCCTCAACCTTATGGCGAGGATTTTTTTATTGGGCAAAAATATAATTTATTTGGTTTGCGAAGAAAGTTTGTCTTTCAAAGTCTGCATGGCTGCATCAAACTGCGGATCTTTGTTGTTGGCATAGTCATCATTGGTCAAATCAACTTCTTGATCAGGTTTTATGCCCTGTTCATTGATCTGGGTTCCATCAGGAGTAAGCCAGCGCGCCACCGTTATTTTGGCAGCGGTACCTTGCGGCATCTCAATGAATTCCTGTACTGAACCTTTGCCGAATGATTTTTTGCCAACCAATGTCACATTGTCTGCGCGATCATCTTTGAGTGCTCCTGCCAGAATTTCAGAGGCACTGGCACTTCCCTCATTGATAAGAACAACTGTCTGCAACGAACTGGCCACATCGCCGCCTCGGCTATACATTTTTTTCTGGCTCTTGTCACCGCTTTCTTCAATCACCACGACTTGATTTTTGGGCAGAAGTTTGCTGGCAATATCAATGGCTGATTCCAAATATCCTCCTGGATTGTTGCGCAAATCGATGATCAAACCTTTTGATTTTTGCGCAACAGCTTTGTTGATCGCATCATTGAAACCTTTTGTCGTGTCATCACCGAAACGGGTTATTTTGATGTCAGCGATGTTGTTGTCTTTGAATTCGAGTGTGACGCTTTTTACATTGATCACTTCGCGATTGACCGTGATGTCCTGAGTGTCCTGACTTCCGTCGCGGAAAATTGTCAGCACCACTGATGTTCCTTTTGGTCCGCGGATATTGTTCACGGCTTCTTCGATGGTCATATCACCGGCAGATTTTCCATCTATTTTGATGATCTTGTCACCGCTGCGCAGACCGGCTTTTTCGGCTGGAGTCCCTTGCAATGGCGCAACCACTGTCAAAATTCCACCCTTGATGCCAAGTTCAGCCCCGATACCTTCAAAGTTTCCGGAAATGTCTTCGCCAAATTTTTTGTTCTCTTCAGGATCAAAAAAAGTTGTGTATGGATCACCTGTGGCCTGCATCATACCTTTGATTGCTCCATAATACAATTTGCGGGCATCCAATTTTCCAGAATCCACATATTTGCTTTTGAGCAAATCCCACACGCTCCAGAACAAGGAGAAATCTATGTTCGTATTATTGCCCTGATCTTTGTTTTTGAAAACCACGCCATCAATCGAGATGGGGCTTATTGTTTGTGGTTGGCATTGCTTGCCTTTTTCATAGCCAATCCAAAACATTCCTCCGCCCAAAATTATCACCAACAGGATTTGGAAATAATAACGCAACATTCTTTTTTTGTAGCGACGGAATTCCTCTGAAATATTATTTTCTGTATTTATTTCTTGCATACTGGCAGTTTTGTTAATTATGAATTGGCAATGGTTTACCCAAAAACTTTTTGAAATATTTGATCGCGCTTGAAATGTGGATCCAGGTGTATTTGTTGAGTAGCAATGATCTGATCGCGCCCCCTTTGGCACTTCCCTTGCCGTGATAGTGATGCATTTTTGCCAAAGGAAAATACACAACTTTGAAACCATTTTCCCAAAATCTGCGACACCAATCCACATCTTCCATGTACATGAAATAGCTTGGATCCATCAAGCCGACTTTTTCTAGCGCTTGGCGTGAAATCATCAAGGCGCTTCCCATAAGCCAATCAACTTCTTTGGGTTTTTCATGGTCATAATCATTCATCAAAAACCAATCGAGATGTTTTTTGGCAAAAGGCATTTTTCCCAACAATGTCCGGCGATAAACAATTGTCCATGGCTTATAGAAGCGAAAACATGACGATTGCAAAGTACCATTGAAATTGAGCAATCTGGGACCGATAATACCGATTGAAGGATCATTTTTGAGATATGCCAGCATTTGTTGGACGGAATTTTCAGTCACGATGATATCACCATTGAGAATCAACAAGAATTTTCCCTGGCTGTTTTCAATCCCTTTTCTTACCATGGCCTGAAAACCGACATTATCCTTGAACGGAAAGAATTTGACATCAGCAAAATTCTCACGCATCAACATCTCAGTGTCTTCTTGCGTTTCACCATCAGCCACAATCAATTCACACGAAACATTTGCCGCGCATTTTTTGATTGAATCCAGACAAACTTTCAATAGCTCCGGATTGCGATAATTGGCAACGATGATGGAAAGTTCCATTGATTGGAAAAATAAGACTAAATTTTAGGTTTGATGTCGGATTGTGCAGGAAGCATGAAAACATTCTGGAACAGATTATGAATCTGGTTGTAGTTGTCACCTCTTGGCAAAAGGATATATCCTGTTTCAGGATTTTCTCCCGGTGCATACAGCAATCCTTCTTCTGAATCTTCCAAAACTCGTTGGATCATTTCAGGTTTTTGCATACCTCTGTACAAGTCATACAATTTTTTCATTTCCCAAGCTTGCAAATCAGTTTTCACATTATTGCCAAGAGCATTCAACATGCCATTAACTTTGTTGAAATCACTGAGTGTTCCAAGTTGAGTGGCTTTTTCTTCAATTTTTTGGATTATGATTTGTTGTCTTTTGGCTCGTTCAAAATCACTGGTCGTGTCGCGTGAACGTGAAAAACATAGCGCCTGGTCACCAGTCAAAGTGATGTCGCCTGCATCAAGTTTGAAATTTCCTCCACATTCCGAAGGTGTTTTTGTGGCGCAAAGCGGAAATTTTCTATATGTAACATGATCGACAACTCCCAATTTGGTTTTGCTTTTGACTTTTTTGGTTTCAAATTGACCTGTCGGAACAGTGAAAGTCGTATCGTCGCAACGTCCGGTTGCTCCCAAAAATTGCAACGGCTCCGAAAAACCTGAATCCAAATGGATTTGCAAACCGCCAAGACTGTCAACCAAATCTTTGAAGCCTTTAAAATCAATCGTCATCCCATAGTGGATCGGAATACCAGTCACTTCGCTGACAATTTTTTCCATGTCCGCAATTCCTTGTTTTTTTCCATTTTGTTCACCAAGCGCATGCACAGCATTGATCTTGCTTTTTGAATCTCGGCCTGGATCGGTCACATACAAATCACGAGGAATGGACATCAGCGCAATCTTGTTGGCTTTTGGCTCGATGCTGGCAACCATGATAGTGTCAGCCAATGTTCCGCCTGCTGGATCATCAGCTCCGCGCATACCCATCAAAAGAATGTTGATACGGTCTTCTTTTTCACCTTTCAAATCATTGCTCACACCAGGAATGACATGGGTCAGACTAGAAAGAAGTCCGCCGCCACCGCTGGTTGAAATCTTGCTCAACATGAAGCCTGTTTTCCAAGCAACAATTCCGCCAAGCAAAAAAAAGATTCCAACAACAATAAGAAGTGGCTTAAGCCACCTTTTTTTCTTTTTTCCGTTGATTTCAACGCCCGGTCTTCTGCCAAAAGTTCGTCCATTCTCCATAAAAATATTTTTTTATAATTGTTTAATTTGTTTTGTTTATTTATGACTTACGCGTTTGTCCGAGCCAAACATCAGGTGAGGTCAGCCCAAAGATTATTTTTGTTTCATAAAAACCCGCTTATGATGAACTTTGATGTTTGGTCGAGGGCAAATGCGAAAGTCCTATTATTACTAATTGCCCTACATTGTTTCATAAATCGCAAGCATTTTTTGGGCTGTTTTTTCCCAAGAAAAAAAGCCAACTCGCTCTTTTCCCAATCGAATTAGCTCATTTCGAAGGTCATTGTCCACAGAAACATCATACAACTTTTTGGAAAAATCATCAAGACTTGCCAAATCAAAGAATAATGCGCCATCGGCCGCGATTTCTTTCAAACTCGGGATGTCGGAGCAAAGCACGGGAACATTCTGACTCATGGCCTCCAATGGAGGAATGCCAAAACCTTCATATAAAGAAGGGAAAACAAAAACATGTGCCAGCGCGAAAACGACTGCCTTGTCCTGCTCATCAATAAATCCTGGAAAAATCACTTCTTTTTCCAAATTTTCCTCGACAACGCTCTTTCTTATTTGTTGATCAGCATTGTGACCATCAAGATTGCCGCAAACAACCAACTTGGTGTCATCAAGTCTGTCCTTAATACGAGCAAAAGCGCTGATAAGTTGCGGAATGTTTTTGCGTGGTTGTAAAGTGCCAAGATACAAAACAAACTTGGCCGGCAATTTATATTTTTGGCGCACCAATTCCAATTCATCAGCAGTCGGCCTGTTTTTCAAAAAATCGTCCCCCACCGCATTATAGATATGATCGACTTTGTCGGGATTTATTTTGTAATACTTTATTATTTCATCGCGCGTAAACTTCGAAACTCCCACGATCTTGTCGGCGCGTTTCAAACTGAGTGGAATCAAGGTTTTGAGAAAAAACAAATCTGAAAATTTTATGAATTGTCCGAAAAAATTGAAAGAGATGTCATGCACGATGGTCACAATCTTGATTTTGCGCGAAACAAAAAAAGGCGTGATATATTGCGTGTGATAGACATCAACCGGATTTTTTCTGAGATATTGCGGCAATGTCCAAAAATTCCAAGCAAACCTGTTGGCAGTTTGCAACGGAACAATCTGAAAATTTTTCTTTGCAACCACCTCGAGCTGCTTTTTGATGTCAGACAAAATTTCCTCATCAAGAATGTCCGTGAAAAGCAGATATTCATTTTCCCCATCAATTTGCGCCAGATTTTTCACCAAATTGAAAACAACCACTTCATCGCCGGTCCTTTTTTTGCCAATCAATCTGATGTCGATTCCAATTTTCATATAATTTTATGACTTACGCGTTTGTCCGAGCCAAACATCAGATGAGGTCAGCTCAAATATTATTTTTGTTTCATAAAAACCCCATGTATGATGAACTTTGATGTTTGGTGAGGGCAAATGCGTAAGTTCTAAATTTTTCAAAAATATTTTACTATTTCTTTTTTTCTAAAATCAAACCGACTGCCGCAGCAATGTAGCACCAAACAAATCCCAAAAATATTCCGGAATTGAAAAGATTGGGAACGACAATCGCAGTCCAACCGAGCAGAACAAAGGCGGAAACAATTTTTGTCTCGTCATTTTTTTTGAAAAACATCGCCACGCCTTTGACAAAAACATACAGCAACAATGTCAGCCATGACAAAATTCCCAGCAGTCCGCTTCCCAACCACGTTTCCAAAAAAATATTAGAGGCATTGAGACCAGCTCCGCGATCATCAGTGCCCAAAATTTTTGAGATGCTTCCCCAGCCTATTCCCCAAAAAGGATGCGCCTTTATTTCAGCGATTGATTTTTTATAAATCTCACTGCGGATATTGACGTTGGGATCCGGCCTGTTAACCTCCATCACCACATTGCCCAAAGATTTTTCCTTTTCAATGTCTTCCAAGTTGATGTGGCGGCAACCGTAGTTTGCCAACTCATCAACACTGCCGATATTTTTAGGCACCACATTATCAATTCCTCCTTGACAGGCAATGGTTATTTTTTGCAGTCCGCCTGTGCTCACCGCCCTGTTTCCAAGTTGAAACCTGGTCAAACCGAACCCGAACACAATGGCAAGACTTGCAATCAAAACAAACACAACATTTCCCAGTGAAAGCAACATTTTTTTCCATTGCCACTGGGAAATTCTCCATGACCCGTCATACAAAACAAATTTCAAAAATCCAACCACCACAACGGCCGCCCCAACCCAAGCACTACGCGACACAGTCAAAATGAGCACAACAAAAATTACTATTGATAATAAATAATTTAATAATTTAATAATTGAAAATTCATTTAAAATTTGAAATTTAAAATTTAAAATTGAAACCTTAATGCCACTTTTAACTCTTTGAAAATATAGAACGATAACATAAACAATACTTAATAGAAATACTATATATATTCCCATCCAGTCCGCCTCCGTAAAAGTCCCATTAGGTCTGCCAGGCATCACCTCAAAAGAATTTGCGCCGTGAATGAATCTCACGTTTTGCCAGATGGAATATGCCAGCACGACAAGACCGCTGCTCAAGAAAAACGGGGCGATCTTTTTGAGATCATCAAAAGACTGCACAAAAATCCTGACCAAAAAATACAAAGCCACGAAAGATGTGGCCACAATTGCCTGTTTGAAGCTGACTGCCCGACTGCTTGCGCCCAAAGCGCTCATAAAACCTCCGATGGCAAAAACGATTGGTGCCGCATCGATCCAGCCCAACTTTGGCCACGAAAAAGGCATTTTTTTGCCCAAAAAGCGCACCAGCAAAGCAATAATCAACACAATGGCCAAAAATTGATATGGCCTCAACGCAATGTGGCCCCCTGGAACAAGGTTGATATTTTCCAAAGCCAATGTACCCAAAAACAAGGCAAAAGCCCACCCTGGACGGTACAAAGCCAACACAAGCGAAAGAATGGCAAAAACAGCAAAGTCTCCAGAATTTTTGAAAGGCAAAAGCCCAGCATTGGAAAACCAAATAGCAAAAACAACCAGCACGATGTTGGCCAAAATCAGATATATTTTTGTTGAATTTTGGAAAAATTGATCCGAAATTTTTTTGAAAAGTTGGTTCATGATTATTATCTTATGACTTACGCATTTGTCCGAGCCAAACATCAGGTGAGGTCAGCCCAAAGATTATTTTTGTCTCATAAAAACCCGTGTATGATGAACTTTGATGTTTGGTGAGGGCAAATGTGTAAGTCATATATTTCAGGATTTTGTTTCTTCTTTGATGATGTTGATTGTTTTGGTGACAAATTTTTCCCAAGAAAAATGTTGCGCCCTCTCTTTGCCTTTCAAGGAAAGCGCCGCCTTCAAATGTTCATTGGCCAAGAGATTTCTCATCACCATCACCAGGTCATCAACATTTAAAGGATCACAATACAAAACACTGTCCACTCCCACTTCCGGCAACGAAGATGTTTTGGAAGTGATCACCGGCGTCCCTTGGTTCATGGCCTCAAGCACTGGCAGACCAAATCCCTCATACAGCGATGGATATACAAACAAAACCGCATTGCGATATAGTGCAGGCAAATCCTCTTGCGGAACGTAATCCAAAATCACCACCTGTTCGCCAAGCCCAAGATCAGCAACCAACTGCTCAACATCGCATGCCAATGGAACAAGATGCGGCATCAATTTTCCCGAAACGACCAATTTTGGCATTTTGTTTCCAAGTTCGTGTCCATCAAGCAACATCTTATACGCCAAAAGGACGCTGGCCGTGTTTTTTCTGATCTCCAATCCCCCGCCATTATAAACATAGCCTTTTTCAAGACCATACTTTTGCAAAACTCTCTGGCTTTCTTCCTCGCTCACTTCTTTTTTGTAAATCTCGTCCACATCGATGTGAGAAACGCTGATCTTTTTTGGATCAATTCCCAGATGTTGCACCAGATCCTTTTCCGTCCTATGCGAAACAGCCATAATCTTGTCAGCCCGCTGCAGACCATTCTCGCTCAATTGCTGATACAGTTTCTTGCGAAAATTGTTCACATATTGAGGAAAAAGTTTCGGAATGATGTCATGAGCCACCATGAGATGAAAAACTGTTTTGGGCATCACAGTCGGACATTGATAGAGACTCAAAAAAACATTGCAGCCATCAGCCTTGGCCATTTTTGGCAGTGAAAATTTTTCCCACCAAATCTTGCGGATCAGATCATCCCTTTTCCAAGCTGGCAAAAAAACTTTTTTACTGAATCCCTCCGGCAATTCCAAATCAACATCTTCTTCAAGGTATAAAATAAATTCGACTCCTTTGTTGTTTTCAAATTTAAAATTTAAAATTTCAAACTCCACCAACTTTTTCAGAAAGTTGGTGGTCACCTGCCCTATCCCCGTGTTCTGTTTGCGCAAAAATGACGCATTTATTCCTATTTTCATATAAACCAATTATACATTATTTTAATATAAATAAAAGGTGTGCAAACTTTCGCTTACACACCCATGTACCCAAAAACTATTTAGAATAAGTTATGATAATTGCCCCCACAACCATTATTGCCGTGGCAATAATTTTCTGCCAGAGATTGTCGCGCTCCTTGAAGCAGAAAACGCCAATCAAAAATGCAAAAAGTGGCATGGTCCGCTTAATAGCAAAAACATTGGCCACGGCTGCAAACTTCAAAGCATAATTGATGCCACCATTGGAAATCGCAATTGCTGTCCCTGCCAGCAGGGTTGCAATCAGAAAATTTCTAGCTGAAGCGCTTTTCAGATTGGTCATGATCAATTCGCGTGTTTCTTTTCTGCTGAGTTTTTTCTTTTCCTTTGCACCATCACCATTTTCAACAGAAATTGTTGCTGGCATGAGGAATATCAAAGGGATGAAGCCCAGCCCGATCAAGATATGCACCACGGATGATGCAAACAACACATCGCCACTTTCAACCAAAACAACTTTCATTATGGCTGGAGTGAAGGTATAGCAAAGCGCAGTCATCGTGAAATACATTATTCCTTTGCGATTGTTTTTGTGCTTTTCTTTTTCCTGGTCAGAGAAATTCTTCTTGAATTTCCAGTCCATAAAAACTGCACCGACAACCACAACACCAATACCAACCAAACTCAGCATTCCCGGAAATTCATGCAACAAAATCATTGGTGGAATTATCAAAGACAAACTGGTCAGTGTCATAAACGGCATCAGATAACTCAATTCTGCCGCATCAAGGGCTTTATAGTTAAACCACACCGCCACAATGTTAAGTGCCACCATCCAAAACAGTGCCATCCAAAAATTTTGATTCAAATTTTGCAATAAAGAAAGTGTCCCGCCATCCAGCACATAGAAAATGGCAAACAAAAGTCCAGCAAAAACAAAGGCGATTGTCGCAATCAAGTTGTTCATTCCCTGCATCTGCAAAGCCTTCTTTTTGATTCCACTTTCAACGGCTTGGAATATGGCACCCAGAAATGCAAACGGAATCCAGTTCATAACATTCTCCCCTCATTTGAGATATTTTAATGTAAATGTGCAGTAATAAAATTTGGCACATTTTGCAAAATAAGTCAACGATGATTAATTATTTTTTTCAACTACTATATTTTTGTTCAGTTTATAATTTTTTCTAAATATTTTTTTACTTCAAGCTGATCGCTTATTGAATTCTCCAATTCAATGGCTGAAATTTCCGGAATATATTGCGTATATTTTTTTAGATAGTCATAATCCACCAGTTTATTCATTCTATGTGAATCGTATTGCAATATTTCGGGCTTAAATGGATTTGGAAATATTTTATCCTCAATAACTGAAAGATGGCAAACTCCGATGGGATATTTTGCAATTCTCGCTTTCATTTCCATGTCGTATTCAACATTGCCGAGTTTCACCATGTTTTCCCAGTGGGAAAAATCAACACAGAGCCCGCCAAATTTTTGCAGTTCTTCCTCTGTAGGCACAAACTTGCCGTTTTCAATAAATATCTGCTTGGCGTATTTGGAATAATCAAATGCCACTGGCCAAGTTACGGTCGTGTGGATGTTAAAAACTTCAGTCTTAAAATTTTCCACCAAAAAATCCAATTCCGCCAAATCCATGTCTTGTCCGCGCAAATGCACAAAAGGAATTTTTTCAACTGAAGTCTTTTTCAATTCGGCATATAATCTGTACCGTTCTTCTTTTTCAAGCACAGTAGGAAAAAGACCAATTTCTTTCAAATCAAATTTTTTTATTTCCTCAATCATGCTCATCCAATCACCAACTCCGGCCTGCATTGTCACTGTGGTTAAGCTTGGAAGAAATTTAATTTTTTTCATAAATTTATGAATAAATAATTTATTATTAAAATTATATCATCATTCAAACATATTAAAAATCCCTGCAAGACACTTGCCTTGCAGGGATTTTGGGTTGTTGCCCGTTTTTTATGCAACTTTCAGCAGCGGTTTGGCATCGGTCATGTTGTAAACCTCAACCACATCGCCACCATTCATGTGGCTGCGCAGCACTGAGTCCGAAAACCGGACCGCCATCAGTGCTTCTGCAAAATCAGTTGACCGCGGGTCTTTTGCTTGGCCATCAGCAACGGCCAGGAAAGCACGCGTCTCTTCCATGATTTTGTTGCAGGCCTTTTCCGTAACCTCAACCGAGTTATTCTCGATTTTGGTGAGAGTCAGCCGGTCGGAGATTTTTCCGTCAGCCGTTCTGATGTCAAACTCCATACCGGCATAATACACCGGCTTCCTTGGATCATCAGCACTGCAGAGCAACACACCGACTTCACGGCGCTGCACGCCCATAATGTACGAGCTGTGAATGCCGAAAGTCAGGCATTCACATCTGTCAGTCACCACCTGCTCTATAATCATGGAGCTGGAGTTGACCGCGTCAGCAGCCGGGAATGTTGGGTCGAGGGCCTGAGCTTTCGCCTGAACAACTTCGTCAACATATTTCGAGAAAGTAAGTCGTCCCGAAACATTGATCCCCTGGATTGTCTGATTGATACCGGCAAGCATATGAAGCACGCCGACACCGTGGACACTTTCGTCTTCCAGGTCGCCAGGAGTCGGACGGTTGTTGCCGAAACGATTCTTGCCCCAGACAACATGCCCTTCTGTCAGGATGAGATTTTCGTTTTTCATCAACTCGGTCAAATCCGCAAGGACCGGACTGAAATTGATAAGGAAAGCGGCATAAACTTTGGTTCCGGTCCTGGCAATGGCATCGCGAATAATATTTGCCGCTTCGATGTTCATGCCCAGAGGCTTCTCGCAGAAGATATGCTTAACGCCATTATCCGCAAGATCCGCAATAACACGATGATGAGAGGGTGTGTTGGTACAGACGATTGCCGTACTGATACCTTCACCGGCAAAAACGGAAGCAAACACTGCTTCGTATGCATCATCCGCGTATGGACTCACGTTTATCTGTTCGCCCAAATGGTTCAGCACCGTGATACCGGGAAACTGCTCCTTGATTGTCTTGGTTTTCGCCGAATCGATGTCGATACCGACGATCTCACTCTCCTGGTACCCCAAGGTAAGCAGGTTTTTGAGATAAACCAGGCCCATCTGTCCGAGTCCTACAATAATGATCTTTTTCATGTGCGCCTCTCCTTTTCATTGGCCGTAGCCGGATATTTGCCTTCAATAAGGCAATTTTGCTAATTGTTAAGATACCTTCTTTACCATGATGGCCTATCCACCCTGGATTGTCTATTATAGCGCATATTGACAAAAATGTCAAGCAGCAGCGCAGACTCAAAAAATAGCATCAAAAATGTCAGTCTGGGCTGTTTGAATGAAGAACGGCAATTTTGCAAATTTCAAAATTTGCACCACTCCATTGACCCTATTCGTATAAAAGATATATAATATGTCCAGTTGCTTTGTGAAGCATTTTTCACTGGCAATATAATTCATAACAAAAAAATTATGACAAAAACAACTGATCAGAAAGTTTGCATCATAGGAATGGGATATGTCGGTCTTCCATTGGCAGCAGTGTGTGCAAAAAAAGGATACCCAGTGACTGGCTTTGATCTTGATGAGGAAAAATTGGAAATAATCAAACAAGGCAAAAGTCCTTTTCATGAAAAATTTTTGGAAGAGATTCTTCCTCAAGTGAAAATATCAGTAACAAATGATCCGAAAGAGATTCAGAATCACGATATTTATATTATTTGTGTTCCAACGCCAGTTGATGGAAAACATATGCCTATTTTGGATCCGGTTATTGGCGCTTCCGAAACAATTGCAGCCAACATGAAAAGTGGCGCATTGGTCATTCTTGAATCCACAGTAAACCCAGGTGTTAGTGAGGAAGTTGTCAGACCAATTTTTGAAAAAGCTGGTTGGACAGTCGGAAAAGATCTTTTCTTGTCCCATTCGCCAGAAAGAGTTGATCCAGGAAATGAAAAATGGAATGTTTCCAATATCCCACGCGTTGTTGGATCATTTGAAGAAATCGGTTTACAGAGAACTGTTGATTTTTACAAAAGCATAATTGATGGTGAAGTTTTGGCAATGGAAAACATCCGCGAAGCTGAAGCTGTAAAAATTATCGAGAATGCTTTCCGCGACATCAACATTGCTTTCGTCAATGAAATGGCAATGTCATATGCACGCATTGGAATTGACATCACCAATGTTCTCAAAGGTGCTTCAACCAAACCATATTGGTTCATGGCACATCGTCCTGGTTGCGGAGTTGGAGGACATTGCATTCCTGTTGATCCATACTACATGATTGAAAAAGGCAAGGAAAATGATTTTGAACATAAATTCCTTTCAGCTGCCAGACATATCAATGACGGAATGGCTGATTATACTGTTGAATTGCTTCAGGATAAATTAAATGAAGTCGGGATGGCAGTAAAAGGAACAAAAGTTGGAATTTTAGGCATTTCATACAAAGGAAATGTTGGTGATTTGCGAGAAACACCTGCCATAAGGATTGTTGATAAGATCAAAAAATTGGATGCCGATTTGGTGGCTTTTGACCCATACATTCCAACAATGCCAAAGTTCGCAACAACAAAAAATTTGGAAGAAATCCTTTCAAGATCAGAAGCTTTGGTTCTTGTGACTGAACACAATGAATTCAAAAACATCCCGGTTGAGGATTTTGTGAAACATGGAATCAAGGTCATTATTGATGGAAGAAATTGCTTGGACAAAAAAGCTATTCGGGCTGCAGGAATTGTCTATGCAGGAATTGGAAGATAGATATTGCCATAGATATAAAAAGGGGGTATGATATAATCAAGGTCATATCCTCTTTTTTTATCAATTAAAAACAACAAAATGTTTCATTTATTGAAATTTATCATCTGGCTTGCAGGAATCGCTGTGGTCATATACTTCGCACTTCCCTATTTCGGCTATGAAGTCAATGTGAATTATTTCAACGAAAGCAAGACTGCTTGCCAACAAAAACTGAACGACTGCTCAAAAAATCTCGTGGAACAAGGAACCAAAAATGTCAAATGTGATTTCAATTGTGTTGATCCTAAATTAATAATAAAAAAACAATAGTATGAGACTGATTGTAAATCTTCCTGCTTTCAACGAAGAGGAAAAAATCGCCCAGACCATCAAGCGCATTCCGCGCACAATCGAAGGTGTTGATGAAGTTTTGGTACAGATCATTGATGATGGCTCAAAAGACAACACCGTTGCTGTCGCAAAAGAAGCTGGCGCTGATTTCATCTATCCTAATGGGATCAATCGTGGAATCGGAATAACCTTCAAAAATGCCGTGGAACATGCCCTTGATAATGGAGCTGACATCATGTGCAACATGGATGCCGATGGTCAATTTGATCCGCAAGACATAGTAAAAATTATCAGTCCGATTCTCAAAAAAGAAGCCGATATGGTCAGCGCCACTCGTTTTGGTGACAAAGAAGCCAAAGACATGCCCAAAGCCAAATATTACCTCAATTTGATCGCTGCCAAAATCATCGGAAGTTTCATGGACTATCCTATTGATGATCTCACTTGCGGTTTCAGGGCTTATAGCAGAGAAACGATGATAAGATTGAACATAGTTCCAGGATTTACCTATACGCAAGAAACAATCATTGATGCCATTGGAAAAAGATTGAAACTGATATGGATTCCGGTTGAAGTCACTTATTTTGCTGGCAGAAAATCCAGAGTTGTGAAAAGTATTTTCAATTATGTCAGCAACAGTGGAAAGATCATCTTGGAAGCTGTGCGAGATGTGCGTCCGATGAAATTTTTCGGTTGGCCGGCACTGATCATGATTCTCATCTCATTGGGATTCTTTATTGATTTTTTCTATTGGTATTTTCAAGATTTCAAAATAACACCATACAAAAACATTCTCTTGGCAGCAATTGCGCTCTTGGTTATTGGAATCCAATTCTTGATTTTTGCTTTTATTGCAGACATGATCAAATCAGCCAGAAAGCTTATTGAAGACCAAGCACACACCCTTCGCAAATGGCGCTACAAAAAGTAATTTGAAACAATTTTGCAAAAGAAAAAATGCCTCAATTCTGATGGCATTTTTTCTTGTTAAAATCACCAGAATGCGCTATCATGATTGTATGATTATTAAGAAAAAAATATGAAAATCTTGTTTGTTTCGCACACATTTCCACCCATTGTTGGAGGAGTTGAAACTCAGAACTATGAACTCTCAAAATGGTTGGGAGAAAAAACAGAAATAGAAATTGTTGCCAACAAAAAAAGATGGATGCTGCCATTTTTTCTTCTTGTTTATGCACCATTAAGAATACTGTTTTCAACAAAAAAATATGACGCACTTCTTTTGGGCAGTGGAATCTTGGGAAATGTATCCTGGCTGATAAAGAAAGTAACAAAAAAACCAGTTGTAATTGTCACACATGGACTTGATCTTACTTGGAAAAACAAGCTATATCAAAAATTGTGGGTCAAAATATTTATTCCAAGCGCTGATAAACTCGTGGCTGTCGGCAATGAGACAATTGGCGTTGGCGTTGCTCGCGGAATCGCTGAAAAAAAATTTGTTTTCATCCCCAATGGAGTTGACACTGAAAAACACTTGATTGATTCATCACGGGCGGAAATTGAAAAAATTGTGGGCAAGCAACTTGAAAACAAGAAAATTTTGTTGACTTCGGGAAGGTTGGCCAAACGCAAAGGAGTGGCCTGGTTCATCAACAACGTCATGCCAAAACTTGATCAAGATTTTCTTTATGTAATTGCAGGAGACGGAAAAGACAGGCAGAACATCGAGCAAGCCATCAGTAATAATGGTCTTGAAAACAGAGTTGTCACTCTTGGCTATGTCACCGATGAAGACAGAAACAAACTTTGGAATGCTTGCGACCTTTTCGTGCAACCGAACATCAAAGTCCCTGGCGACATGGAAGGATTTGGAATTTCAGTGATCGAAGCTGGGGCTTGCAGACTTCCAGTGTTGGCATCGGACATGGAAGGACTGAAAGATGCCATCAAGGATGGAAAAAATGGATTTCTAGTGGAATCTGAAAATGCCCAGGCTTATGTTGACAAGATCAATGAACTTTTTGCCAATGGAAGTCCACGGGAAATCTTCGGGGAATCTGTCAGAAATTTCGTGATTGAAAATTATCAATGGAAACACATCGCCCAAATTTATTTGGAAGAAATAGAAAAAACAATACAAAAATCTAAAATCTCAATGACAAATGTCAAATAAAATCACAAACTTATGCTTGATTTCATCTCCTCACAATTTGCTTTTTATCTGACACTGATCTTGGTGCTTTTTGTGCCGGGAATTTTTCTCATCTTGGCCACCAGGATGTATAAGGAATTTTCTCTTTTGGAATTGTTCGTGTTGACATTCGGATCAAGCATCGCCATTGTTGATTTTCTGGTGATCTTTTTGGGAAGAACACCTCTCCACATCACCAGAGCCAGTGTTTTGGGAGGAATTGTTGCTTTTTGTGCAACTTGCTGGGCATTGGAACGCAACTACCGAAAGAAAAATTCAATCACAACTCCACGCGCAGAGCAAATTCCTGAAACAAAAATTTCCCGCCGCTCCACCTTGTTGGTCGTACTGCTTTTATTTTTGACCATATTCATCAAAACAATATATTTCAAAGACGCCATCTTCCCAACCGCCACTGACCTTGGCCATCACATGTATTGGACAAAGGCAATGGTCGCCACCGGTCAATTGCCAAAATATGAAAAAGTGGACATCGGAGCCGACCTGACAATCGGAAAACCGCAACCCATTGCCGACTTCATCATTGGGGAACATCTTTTTTTTGCTGCCATAGCATTGATTTCCGGCGCAGAATTTGTTTCAGCTTTTCCGGTTTTGGTTCTTTTATTGGTTCATCTCATGACAGTTTTGGCCATTTTTATTTTGACCCGATCTTTTTTCAAAAACTCAAAACATCGAAACACCATCGCAATCACAGCACTTTTTCTCATCGGTCCGCTTTTTGCCATCGCCTCACCGCAAGCCAAATTCATCAGTGGTGGAGTGATTGGAAATGATGTGGGAAATCTTTTGATTCCTTTGACGATGCTTCTCTATTTGAAAGCATTTATTGAAAACAAAGCTTCCGTTTTTGCCTATGCCCTGTTTTTGAGTCTTGGATTGGCCTACACGCATCATCTCAGCACTTTCGTTTTCATTTTTCTTGCTCTTTTTTCAATCATTACCTACGCGGCATTGAACACGAAAACGATCCTGGATGATTTGCGTGGTTGGATACAAATGGCGACCAAACCAGCAGTTTTGGCAGTTCTGGCTTTTGGAATGATCTTTGTTTTTTTCTTCTACATGCCAACCTATCTCAACACCAAAGCCATTAATACTGCAGTCGGCGCTCCAAGCAAAGCAACCCGCACAGGTCTGACTTTAGATCAATTGAAATCGACTGCCGGTGAAGCTCGCTATGCTTTTGCCATTATCGGAATACTTTTATTGTTCTTCATGAAAAAAATCGGCAAATACAACCAGGCATTTTTGATCGGTTGGACACTGGCATTGACACTCATGTCACTGCGTCCTGATTGGCTTTTTGTGGATATCCCATCCAATCGCATCGCCAGCTATATCGTCTATCCTGTTTCCATCATTGCAGCATTTTTGCTTGTGGTTATTCTGACTGAACTGAAATCGAAAATTAAAAACAAAAATTATCTCAACCCTATTTTTCTACTTGTCACTTTTTTTCTCTTCATGTCTTTTGTTTCCACCAATGGTCTCTATGACAATGCACAAGGTTTGAATTTGACATCTTCCAGCAATGAAGCATTGCAAACATATGCAGCCTCCGGGTATCTTGCAGACAAATTGTCCAGCAATGACATCGTACTGAAAGATCACAACTATCTGGCTGGCGATTCCTGGATCAAACTTTTTTTCATGAAAGGATACAACTACCCACTCTCAAGAGGATATTTCAAACGCTATGAGGACACCACCAAGACTCGTGAACAATGCACCAATTTCATGATTTCGGCGCCCAATGGAACAGAGGCCGCGCAATGTTTTGCCGGCACGCACACGGATTTTCTCATGATTGATCCGAAAATCGACAGCGAGCAGTTCAAGCACTCAGCAAAATTCTGGCAAGTATATTCCAGTGACGCAGTTGGAATTTTTTATAAAGCATTATAAATGTAGAACTTATGCAGAGCTGACCTCACCTGATGTTTGGCTCGGACAAATGCGTAAGTCATAAAATATTGAAAACACATGAAAAATATCAGCAACAGCAAAATCATAATCACAGCTTTCAGTTTTTTTGTGCTGATCAGTTTTGTTTTTTTGTCCCTTGTGGAAAAGAAACAAGCTGACATCAACACAAAGAATGTCTGGATGACCTATTTTAAAAATCCCAAAGACGCTTCACTGGATTTCGCCATAGAAAATCATTCGAAAAACAATAACTTCCACTGGCAGATATTGTCCGACAAAACCCTCGTCAATCAAGGCGACGTGACCGTCAAACTCGGAGAAACAAAGACTTTGCCTGTTTCCCTGTCAGACACCCAAAACAAAAAAATAACCATCTCAGTCACAAGCAGTGACAATAACAAAAAAGAAATATATAAAATTATCAATAACTAGTCATCAGCAATCAGTAACCAGTCATCAAAAAATAAATTAGGTATGAAAAAAATATTACTTGTAACCAGACCAATTGCTCCTCCCTGGGATGAAGCTTCCAAAAATTTCGCCTATTTCCTGGCCAAAACAACGCCAGGATTTGAGTTTCACGTTTTGACACCTGGCAAAGTAGATTCTCTTGAAGAATACATACAACAGGAACATGTTTATACTTCAACCCACCTTGACTGGGGTCAACGATTGCGCCTACTTGGTTTGGTTTTTCTTGTGAAAAAATTTGACATAGCCCATTTCATGCTGACACCGAACAAGCTTAACACATGGGCTTTCAAAACTTTTTTGACAAACAAAACAACCAAAACAGTCCAGACAATTGCAACTTTGCGCGAAGATCTTTTCAGTGATGAAGATTTCAAAAAAATCATTTTTACCGATCTTGTCATAACCTATTCCGATTATGCCAAAAACAAACTTGTGAAAAACGGATTTTCCAATGTTGTGCGCATCTACCCAGGCATTGACACTTCCCTATATTCCCCAGCGCCAAAAAACATGGCTACAATGAGTCTGTTTGGAATTGCACAAAACGATTTCGTGGTTTCATATCCAGGAGAATACACTCGTCTTGGCGCGACTGATGATATTGTTGAAATGCTGCCGAAATTGTTTGAAAAGATTCCCAATGCCAAATTTGTTTTTGCTAATAGAGTGAAAAATGAAAAAGATGCTCGCAAAAAAGAAGAAGTCGTGAGGATATTGGAAGAAAAAGGTGTTTTGGAAAAAGTTGTCTTCACTGACACTTTCGCAGACATGCCAAAAATATACAATCTTTCAGACGTGGTTATTTTTCCTGCCAGGGACATGAAAGGAAAATTCGATGTTCCCCTTGCTGTCATTGAGGCTTTTGCTTGTGAAAAACCAGTCATTGTTTCAAATCTTCCGATTCTCAAAGAATTCACTTCCTCAGAAAATTCGCTGGTCATAAATCCTGAAAACAAAAATGAACTCATTGAGGCAATTGTTGATTTGGAAAAAGACAAGGAGAAGCGCCGTTTGATCGGCAAAGCTGCCAGATCATATACGGTTGAAAATTTCGACATCAAGGACGTTGCCGACCAATATAAAAAAGCCTACAATAAATTATTATCATAATTTGATCCATATGACCTACAAAATAAATTCGCTTTCCGAACACAAAAAAGAATTGCGAACTGACAAAATGATTGTGCCGACAATTCTGCATGTTTCAGAAGAACTTTTGCCCAATGATGAAACGTTGGCAAAATTGGAAGATATTTCCAGCGACGAAAGACTTTTCCATCACGTGGCAGCCATGAGCGATGTGCATTCCAAAAAGGGACGCAGGACGCCGACTGGCAGCGTCTTGGCCACGACCAACACATTCATGCCTCAAGTCAACGACACCGCTCCAAATTGCGGTATGCGCCTGATCAAAACAGATCTGAATGAAGAAAATGCGACTCCCGAGCAACTGGAAAAACTTTTTCAAGAATTGGTCAAAGTGATTCCGACCAAAAAATATCTGGGCACAGCCATTCCTTTCAAACTAGCTTTGGAAGTTTGCAGGCACGGCATCGCACCACTGATCAAACACTTCAACTCGCGCGCCAAAAATGAAATTGAAAACACTTTTGCCGGCGGCAATTTTTTCAGGAATGAAAATGTTTCCGATCAGGACGTCCTTGATGCCGTGCCAAAATTGTTTTTCCACATCGGAAAATATCGCTTGGGAATTTTGGGAGCTGCCGGCAACCATTTTCTTGATCTGATGAAAATTTCAGAAATCAAAGATGATGAAATTGCCGAAAAGTTCAATCTGAAAAAAGGACAATATGTCTTTTTACTCCACACCGGCAGTGGACTGCTCGGACAATATGCTTCCTATATGTACACACCCAAGAAAAAAGAGCACCTGAGCCAGCAGATCATTTTGAAACTTGGCACAACTTTTTTCTCCAGCAGGCTCAAAAATGTGTATGCAGGAGTTGCCAAAAAAGTGCAGGCCTACAAAAATATTGCCAAATTCATCGGCTATGACGCCGACAGCGCCGAAGGAAAAATGTTTTTCACTGCGCACAAAGCCAGTGCCAATTTCGGCTTTGCCAACAGAACAGTCCTCACTCATCATCTTGATCAAGCTTTGGAAAAAACTTTTGGACGCCAAGTCGGATTGGACGTGCTCTATGACACGACTCACATTTCCATTGAAAAAGAAAACCACTATGGACAAGATGTCTGGGTTCATCGCAACGGCAGCGTGCGTGCCAATGGCCCAGCCCGCATGAACGAGCATCCGATTTTCAAACAAACAGGAGAACCAGTATTCATCCCCTCATCCATGAGCACCCCAGCCTACATCGGAGTCGGCACCGATGAAAACGAATCGACATTTTTCTCCGCCCCGCACGGCACAGGACGCCGCGCCAACGTTTCCGATCAAACTGCCAAAGACAAAACCGAACTTTTTGAAAAAATGAAAAAAAGCCACGTCAAACTATACAATGCCAAATCCGAAGGTGTCATCATGCAAGACGGCGCCTACTACAAAGATGTCGAAGAAGTCATTTCCGGTATGGAACAAAACAAGATAATCAAAGTCGTTGCCAAAATGCAACCAGTGGCAGTGCTGATGTACTAAGAAAGATTCAACAAAAAAATTTCTTCGAATGATAACATTATTTGTTGGATTTTTTGTTATAAATATTTTTTGTACAATGCTCTTAACTCTGCGGATAGTTTTTCGGGGATTGATGTCCGTAACTTACTTATGAATTTTATTCAGATTTGAAATTTTTAGAAATTCGGCAAAAGCTTTTTGGGACGTTGATTTTAACGGATAATCTTCATAACTTCTTGGGTCTATCCATTCATAACTATCATGATCTTTACTGAGAACTACTTTGTCGGTGTCAGTTGAACATTCAAAATATATCCCGACAACCTGCCATTGCTCATCTCTAATAATAGGTCGATATTCCCCAACAAAAAAAGGCTTGTGAATGATTAAAGATGTTATTCCAACTTCTTCATTAATTTCACGCAACAGAGCAGCATCAAAAGGTTCACCTGGTTCAACTCGCCCACCAGGTATTTCATATTTGCCAGCACCAACTCCATCCTCATAGGCATCTGCCTCTCGAATTATTAATACCCTATTTTGATGGACGATAAAAGCTTTTGTGGAAATAAATTGTTTTACATTCATATAAAAAATTTCAAATCTGAATAAAATTTTATACTTCTCGTCTTGGATTCAGGTCAGAGGGGTCAGAAGTGAATGGCCTGGAGTCAAGACTCCTTATTGGTAATTATATGTGGTATTTATTGGGGTGGCAAATAAAAAAAGCCGTCAAGAATCGAGTAATCGATAAATTGACGGCTGACAAATGTTGCAATTTTTCAAGTTTATTTTGAATGGTCAACTAATTTTTGACCAAATAAACCTAACTTTTCTTCTGTGTCTACTGTTAGATCGGTTTCACATGCTGATTTGATATCAAGCGCATCTAGCACGAGGTATAATTTTGCAAGACTTTGCGAACTATCAAGGTCGCGCCTTATTATGGCAAATGCTTGCATGCATTCTTCATACATTGATGCGGCTTCTGAATATTGAGCAAGATTTTCATTGAGATATTTTTCAATACTTTTTTGCTCAACATCTGATAAATCCTCCGATTTGATAATTTCATTGAGGTATTTTGATAGTATCTCACGAAATTTCCTTATCGGCATAAGAGGTGGAAACAACTCAGCGTAATACATCGGAGTTATAACCACGTCGCCAGAATCCTGGGGAATTATGACAAGCATCATTAATTTTGCACCTTGCAATTCAAGACCTTCGTACGTAATCGTCCCATAAATAGAAACGTCAATCGTGCCATTATAAGCATTACTTCTGTCAATTTTATGCGACAACATTCCCGATAATACCACTTTTTTACCAAGCCTTGCCATCATGCCACCACAACCCGCTCCACTCATGACATCCTCCTTTTCTTGCGGCGTCCTGCCTTAAATCAGGACTATGCAAAACTATTTTCTTGCAGCTCCCCTGCAATGGGCCTATCCGCACCATGCGGATCATATTTTTAAAGTTCTATGCAGACACATTTGACAACGTGGTATCTTAGCATTATATATAAAAAAGTCAAGCGTTTTTGCCTGATTTTGTTAAACATTAATAAACTTTTTCTGCCCCTTTGTGGGTTGAAAAAATCCTTATTACCCCTAGTTAAATAAAAGAAAAAACAAAATTAGATTCTTTTTTGAGCCAAGGCGTTAGCCCAAAAGGAAAACGTGCATTTCGCACAACGTTAAGAATATCTGAAGTTCATTGTAGCGTAGCGGAAATGAATTTGGGTCGAGTCCTGATATTCCTTAATATATTTTAATTTTGTATTTTTTTTGCGAATCTAATTCTTATTTTTTTACTACTGTTGGATTTCAAAAAATTATTTTCTGAAATAACTGGTCTGCCAATTCTTCTCTCAATTTGTTTTCTGGCTGTTCCAGCAACTTCCCCGCCAAGCCTAGCGTCATCTTTTAATTTTTGCATACCCCTGGAATCCTTGGTTTTGTGAATTTCTTTCGTAGTTCTTTCGCCAAGCATAGTTAGAATTAATTCAAAATCATCCATATGATCACGAAGATTTTCGTGTTGCAAACCTTTTATTCTTTTATATGCATAAGGCTTTATTCCAAATGTAGCTTGTGAAATTTCTGCGGTTAAGATTTCATAGTCTTGCTTATATTTGGCGCCTCTTTTTTGCCACTCATCAGTCAACTCCTCACGAATTGCAATGCCTCGCATCCTCATTTCAATCCATTCTTCAGGATAGCCTTTGAGCTTATATAGCAATCTTGTTCGCTTACTGGCAAGTTCCGGATCTTCCACTTCCTGAATACGCTCATAGCCAACTTTAGCCAACCATCGCTTGAGTGGTTCAACCTTAGGTGAAGGAATGTTTTGTATAATACGAAGTAGTCCTTCAGTATTGGCACAATCAGTTTCGCGCATTTTTCCGTCTTCAGCGAGCAATTTCAACTGTTCCCAAAACGGGAACGGTTCAAATAAGGCTTTGTCGCGATCTTTCATTTTTGCCCAATAAGTTTTCGGGTGTGGACTATCTGTTATAACATGGATTATATCCAAAATCGAAAACCACCACTCTTTTTGATGAATGACCTTTCTGATAGTTTTGCCCTTGAAAATGGCAATGTGATTTTCTGGATTTTGCATGGCAATTGATAATATTTTTTATCTTAATGATATTATATCACTATTTACAAAAATTGACTACTAGAGTTATACCCAGATTTAATAAAAGATTCTACCAAAATTTCCATGCATTTCGCACAACGTTTAAGAATATCTGAAGTTCATTGTAGCGTAGCGGAAATGAATTTGGGTCGAGAAAATTTTGCCTTCATCTGCTTATTATAAAGTGAAAAATTTTTTTAGCCAGATACTCTTTGTTAAGTGATGTACCTAAAAATTTCTTTACCTTAAATATTTCTTTGGCAATGCATTTGTATCTATAAATTTTGGCATTGAAAGTTTAAAACTTTCTTTCACGCCAAGAGGCTCTACACCAGTTAATTCACGCATCAAACCATTATCTAATGATGTATCCGGTAAAAAATCGACAGGTTTTTCTTTTGGCATTGTTTCGCCAATTAAATTTTCCGTTGATAAACCAAGGGCTTCCATACCCTCCCTTGTAAAATCATACACACTCATTCGCTCTCCACGGATATGAACTGTTCCATTGTATTCTGATGCTGCAAGTTTCACAATCGCCTCAGATGCCTGTTGGTAACTCAATGGAGATTTATACATATCCGTAAAGCGAGAAATTTTCCTGCCTTCGGTAATGTCTTTCTTAATTTTTTCAAAACGGCTATCCAGATGCGAATCCACGAAACCATACATATAGCTAGGTCTGGCGATGCAATAATTATCTGAATATTTTTTTACTAATTCTTCGCATAGCTTTAGATTTTTTCCATACAAAGTCACGGGATGTGGTATATCACTTTCTTTATATGATCCACTTTCGCCCTCAAAAATACCATCACTTGAAATGTAAACTATCCTGCTTTTCTTGCAGGATTCAAGAAATCTTGTCATTGATTCTGTTAACTTTTTTTCATCCTCTTCAAATTCTATTTTTGCAGAAAGAAAAACCACATCGATTTTTTTGCCTTCTATTATTTTACCAATGTCATCAATAAAAAAATCAAATTCTTTCGAATTTGGATATTTCTTGTTTTTGTGATGAGTTAAAATTATCTCATCACAAATTGACAAAAGATCTTTATATATCTGTTCTCCTAAAAATCCCGCCCCAATTATAGCTGCTTTCATATTGCATTTATTACTAATCAATTATGTTTATACATGCCCATTTTTTTGTCTAAAATAAAGCTTTATGCTACAATTTTGATGTATGCACAAAGGCTTATACATACATATTATCAAAGAAATACCCAAGTTACAATATGAAAATAATCTCAATTTCAGGGCTTGATGGATCAGGGAAATCCACCCAAATAGAAATGCTCAAAACTTATCTTGAATCCCAAGGCAAGAAAGTTTTCTATTTTCATGCGGTGCAATTTTCCATTGCCAACAAGCACAGGTCATCAGTCATCAGTCATCAGTCATCGGCAACAAAATCGGTGACCAAAGCTGGTTGGCTGAAAATCCAGCTGCGCAAAGTAGCTCTGTTTGTCGATTTGCTGCGCTTCAAAAAACTGGTTGCAAAATTGGAAAAGGAAGGTTTTGACTACATCCTTTCTGACCGCTATTTTTATGACAATCTCATCAATATCGCCTATCTTGAAGCCAAAAGCTGCAAGCCAAAAGTTGCAAGCTCAATTCCCCGCCCGGACTTTGCCTTTTATTTGAACACTGACCCGACAAACATCATGAGCCGCGACCGAGTGCCAGATCAAGGATTGGAATATCTGAACAAGAAAAAAGAACTTCTCGAAGAATTTTCCAAAAAAGAAAATTTGATTGCAATAGATGGAAACAGAGGCAAAGAAGAAATATTTAATGCTATTAAATCTCAAATCCAAATGACAAATGTCAAATAAATTTCTCAATGACTCAATGATTAAAATTTTTTAAATTTTTAATTTGGGATTTTATTGAGATTTTAGATTTTGACATTTAGATTTTTATGTTATGTCTTCAAAAAATCTTGGGCGTTCAACGGTCTTATTGGTCATCTCAGAACTTATTTTCAATCTTTCCGGTTATGTGATCCATTCTTTTTTGGGACGCATTCTTGGACCTGCAGACTACGGTCGCTATGGCTTGGTCATCACCATGACAACCATGATCATAATTTTGATCGGCAACGGAATTCCGACTGCCATGTCAAAATATATCAGCGAAATTTTTGAAACCAACCCGCGTTTGGTTCTGGTCATCAAACGCCAAGCGATAATTTTGCAAGGCATTCTCATCACAACCATCACGGCCATTTTTTATTTTTCAGCTCCTTTGCTTGCCAATGTCCTTGGTGATCCATCACTCACCCATCTTTTCAAAATTTCAACCTTGATCATTCCGACTTTTGCAGCCGCCTCTTTCTATTTTTCCTGGTTCACAGGCCTGCACCAATTCAACACCCAATCGATCCAGAAAACCTTGCGTTCCATTTTCAGAGTGGTTTTCATTGTCGGGTTGGCTTGGACATTCAAGGTTCCAGGATCGATTTTCGGATATGCCATTTCGGCCTTTGCGGTCTTCCTGGTGGGCTTTTTGCAAGATGAGCTCAAATATACCAGAAGACTCAAAGAAGCCGCCAAAACGCAAGATTTGAGCCTACAGAGCACTTTTGACCACAAAAAGCTCCTGAATTACGCCTGGCAGATAATCATCTTCTTTTTGGCCTATGAACTCCTGATCAGCATCGATTTGTATCTCGTCAAAGGAATTTTGCACGATGATTTCAGAACAGGAATTTACAATGCCGCCCTGACAGTCGGCCGAATCCCCTACTACATTTTCTACGCCCTGACCATCATGCTTTTGCCTGTCATTTCGAAAACAACTTCTGCAAACGACCACGCCGAAACCAACAAAATCATCGGCCAATCGCTCCGGCTCATGGTGATCCTGCTGGTGCCTTCCGTCATCTTGATGGCACAATTTTCCAAACCAATCATCAAACTTTTCTACAGCGCCAAATATATCGAAGCCGCCTACCCAATGTCCATCCTTTCCTATGGAGTCGGATTCCTGACAATTTTCTATGTCATGAGTTTCGTGCTCAACGGCGCCGGCAAAACAAAAATTCCGATGTGGATTTCAATCTTCGGAGTTGTGACCAACACGATTTTGAACTATGTTTTCATCAAAAAATATGCCCTGGCAGGAAGCGCTTTGGCCACCACCATCACTTCATTTGCCACCATGCTGGCCATTTTGTTTTTCATCAACCGCGACTTCGGTGTCATTCTTAAAATGAAAAGCTTATTGAAAATAACCTTAGCCGGAATCTTGATGTTCCTGACTACCCTGCTTTGTTCGCAAGGATCGATCATCTTCCTTCTTTGGTCAACCCTTCTTTTTGCAGGATATTTACTGATCTTGTATATATTGAAAGAAATAACCGCTGACGATCTCAACTATCTGAAAAACATTGTTGCCAAAAAGAAAAAGAAGACCGAAATCCAAGAAGAACTTTCCGGCAACGAACCAAGCGCTTAAATCATTTAAACATATAAGCATGTAAGCATATAATCATTTAATCATCTTATGACTTACGCGTTTGTCCGAGCCAAACATCAGGTGA
>JAQTLF010000007.1 GCA_028715015.1 Candidatus Moraniibacteriota bacterium
CAGCAACAGAAAACGGGGGCAGCTCAGCAGAAAGATTTCCGTCAGCTCCCTCTATGATATTGCCAGAATAAGTCGTGCCGTCTCCAAGCTCAGCAACAATCTTGAGTCCTTGCTGGAAATCAACTTTTTGCTTCGTGCCGAAGATTAAATCGCATCCAGCATTCCACTTCAATGTTGCTTTCATTGTTGCCACATCCAAGAAAAGTGTCATCAATGATTCGGCGGGCTGACCATAAGAAATACTCCCACTGTCATTCACAACGACTTTCATTGGCTTGTATGTGACAACCCTCTTGTCAAAAAGCACATTGCAAATGTCGCCGTTTTTCAAGATCAACATATAACGCACATTTTCATTATTTGGAACACCTGAAAATGAAGTGAGCCCGTGTTGATCAATCTGGCTAACTATTTGGGAATATTTATCATATCCCGTTCGATAGCTGCAGAAAGCAACCCTGTCAACATCCGCAGGAAAAACAGGAATCGTGCCGTATTCGATAAAACGAATCGACCCGTCCTTGTTCATGAAAAGTTGAACTTCCTGGGTGTTTTTCCCAGTTATCTTGAGCTGTGATCCTGTCTGGTCAGCCGGTGCCTTACGATATACGATACGCTCGCCACAGCCAGCCAAAAGAAACATACAGAACAGCGCCATTAGACCAATAAATCTCACCATGTTTTTCATTTTCCTCTCCTTGTCAAACAACTAGAATGCCAGCTCTGAGGAGTCTGGTGTGTAATCCAACACAATATATCATTATACTCCCTTTTCATGTTTTTGTCAAGCAAGCAAAAAGACACCCGCGAGGAGTGTCTTTTTCTGTATCTTGCTTTATGAGCTTGACGTACTTTATAAACTTTCGACTACAAAACTACCTTTACTCCAGGTCCCATGGTGGAACAGATGGAAATCGCAGTCACATATTTTCCTTTGACTCCGGCTGGGCGGGCTTTCTGGATCGCATCCAAGAAAGATGCATAGTTTTCTTCGAGCTTCTTGGCATCAAAAGAAATTTTTCCCACAACTTGGTGGACATTTCCAGTGTTGTCATTTTTGAAGCTCAATTTTCCTTTCTTCAACATTTCCACAGCTTCCTTGATCTTATCAGTCACTGTTTCAGTCTTTGGAGAAGGCATGAGGCCTCGGGGCCCAAGGATTTTGGCAACAGTTGCAAGTTTTGGCATCATTTCAGGGCTGGCCACGATCACATCAACTTCTTCCATTTTTCCAAGTTTGATTTTTTCAATCAAATCTTCAGCTCCGACAAAGTCAGCACCAGCTTCTTTGGCTTCAGTGGCTTTGGTTGAAGTGATGACAGCAACTTTGGCCATCTTGCCGATTCCGTGAGGAAGAACGACAGCGCCTCTGACTTGTTGGTCACCTTTCTTCGGGTCAACTGCAAGCTTCACATGAACCTCAACAGATTCATCAAATTTTGCAATTTTGCTGGCTTTCACCAACACCAAAGCTTCTTCCAAAGAATATAGCTTGTTTTTTTCAACTTTCTCTGCAATAGCCTTGTACTTTTTTCCTCTTTGCATAACATTGTTTTGTGGTTATAGCAGACGCGTGAATTTTTCACTCATCCTCCCACATAAATTAAATTATAACCTGCAAATCTACAAATTTTCTACAAATCTACAAATGGATTTAGTCTGTGTTTGAATTTTATTTGTATATTTGCAGCCTATTTGTATATTCGTGGGTTCTAGTTTTCAATCTTGATTCCCATTGATCTTGCTGTTCCGGCCACAATCTTCATTGCGCCTTCCACATCATTGGCGTTGAGATCAACCATTTTTGTCTTGGCAATTTCTTCCAATTGGGCTTTGGTCACAGGTTTTCCAACTTTGTCTTTCAAGGGATTTCCAGCACCTTTTTCAGCGCCGGCAGCTTTTTTCAAAAGCTCAGCAGCTGGAGCAGTCTTCATGATGAAGTCAAAAGATCTGTCTTCATATACTGTGATTTCCACTGGCACAACTTCTCCCATCTTATCTCTGGTCGCATCATTGAAACGCACGCAGAATTCTTGGATGGCCACACCGTGTTGACCCAAAACCGGTCCCACTGGAGGAGCTGGATTTGCTTTTCCTCCGACTATTTGCAACTTGATAATTGTCTTGATTTTCTTTGCCATACGAATGTCATTAATCATGGAGCATGGAGCATGGAGCAGATGTGCTAGAAGCATGCAATACTGGATTTCCTTGTTCTATGTTCTATGTTTTATGTTATATGAATTTATATCTTAGTGATTTGCAAAAAGTCCAATTCTACTGGTGTTTCGCGTCCGAAAATGGTCACGAGCACTTTCACTTTGCCTTTTTCCTCATCAAATTCCTGAACTTTTCCATCAAAATCTTTGAATGGTCCTTCATTGATCTTGACTGCATCATTGATCTTGAGATCAATCTTGTATTTTGGTTCTGAAACTCCCATTCTCTTTTTCAGCATTTCGATCTCTCTTGGGTCAACCGGAGTCGGGGTTGTTCCCAAGCCGATGAATCCAGTCACATTTGGAGTGTTTCGCACGACATACCAAGACGCATCAGTCACCACCATGTTTACCAGAACGTATCCAGGATAGATCCTTTCTTCGATCACGGTTCTCTTTCCATTTTTGATCTTGATCTTGTTTTCTTTTGGCACCATCACATCGAAGATGAGGTCTTGCATATCCATTGATTCGATACGCTGTTTCAAATTTCGTGTAACATTATCTTCATAGCCGGAATAGGTGTGGATCACATACCAAGCCCTTCCATGATGTTGTGTCTGTTTCGCCATTTATTTCATGTAAACATTTTATCATTTAAGCATCTAATCATTTTGATCATGAATTTATGCTTATATGTTTAAATGTTTGTATGTTAATATGATGTGTTATTTAATGATAAATGTCTTTAAAATATATCCGAAAACCGAGTCTAATCCCCCCAAAAACCCTGCCACCACCAGACTCACTGCAATCACCAAGGCGGTGTAGTTGATGGTCTGTTTTTTGCTTGGCCAGTTCACTTTCAGCATTTCAGCCTTGGCTTCAATAAAAAACTGTATTGCTTTTTGAAACATTGAGCATGGAACATGGAGCATGGAACATGTGATTCATTTGGCGCAAATGCTTTTTTTGCATTTTTGCTTCATGTTCTATGTTTTATGCTCTATGAAATTAGGGTTTTTTAAAAAGCCCTGGGGGCTTTCTTTATCTGAAGTGTACCTTATCAAGGGTTTTTTGTCAATAAGGCCATTTCGGGGTATGGACAAATTTTTTTATACTGCTATAATTATTTTTGTAGCTCAAATATGGGCCGGTAGCTCACCTGGTAGAGCGCCTCATTTGCACTGAGGAGGTAGCGGGTTCAAGTCCTGTCCGGTCCACCCGACGAGAGGACGCTGTTGAAAAAGCGTCTTTTATTGTGAAAGGAAGCGAAATTTCGGGTGTTCCAAACCCATTTTTGACATCAAACATAGGATTAGCAGTAAAAACCATGTTGTGGAGCATGAATTTGCCTTCAAGGTTGGTCTTCTTCCAATAATCAGCAGGTGTTCCAAGAAAGTGCAACACCTCAAAAATAGCCTCATCACCGTTCAGATAATTGCTTGGCAAAGTCTGTTTTTTTATTGCCAAAATATCATTTTCCAACATCTCAATTCTCGATTCATATTTACCTCTAACAGAATCATTAGTTGCCTTTGGTATAAGATTTAAATATGTTTCAACCTGTTGCTCTTTCTCCTTAACTTCTTTTTCAGTTTCTTTCTCAGAGGCTTTAATGCCATTCATGGACTTTTGCCATACATCAAGAGCAACTGAGCGTGTAAGCTCAATTATTTCACTTCCAGGGGTAATCCTATTCAACAGCATTTCAAATTCCTTTTCCAATATTGGCTTCTGTATATTTCTTGGACTAGCCGTACACCCCTTAGTTGTACAAAAATAGTGAGGGTAATATATGCCAGCTTTTCCAGGATGATAACTACTTTTCATTTTTTCTCCACATAAAGAACAACAAATGAGACCAGTTAGTGGAAATTCTTCATTGTCCCTTTCTGTCACTTTCTTTTCTGGCTTTTTTAGTTTAGCTTGTATTTTTTCGTATGTCTCAAGACTTATCAATGCTTTATGGTGTCCCTTTTTTCGTGCAACTTCCCAGGGGGCATATTCAATATAGCCAGCATATATAATTGCGGACAAAATTCTTTTTACAAAATTAAGATTGATACCCTTGGTATTTCCAAGTTTATCCTTGTGTTTTAATAGAAAATTCAAAACATCTGTCTGCATTATAAATCTGCCACTGGCAAACCCCTCAAGTGCCTCTCTTATTGTGCTTGCCTCGGGTTCTTTGAGATGAAGAAGTTTTCCATGCTCAGTAGTTTTCTTGTATTCCATTCCACACGGGCAAGCAGAAAAGCAATATACGCCACATTCTAAACGAGCTTTCATTTTTTGTCTTACTTGTCTTGCATTCTGTTGTCTATCAAGTTGAGATTTACCTGCAAGTATAGTTTCAATAAAGGTGCCTTCTGGTGTATCTTCGAATTTGAAATTAGGAGATTCGATTCTTGCACCTCTTGATTCAAATTCTTTTTTAATTGCCCAATGCACCTGCACATCTCTTGCAATCCTGTTTATATCATCAAAAATCACAACGTATTTCTTGCTTGGATTTTTGTCGATATGCTCAAGCATTTGTTTTATTGCTGGTCTATCAAGTATTGCACCAGAAATGCCTTCGTCTGGAAATGTTGCTTCATAAATATAACCCTTTTCATCTGAGAATTTTTTACATCGCTGTTCTTGACCTTCAAGACCGTGACCCTCCCTAACTTGTTTTTCAGATGAAACACGAGTTGAAATTATTGAGTATAGCTTTTCCATATTTAAGTTAATTTACATCCGCTTAATTTTGATAGCTCTGATTTTTCTTTTTCATTTTTTATATAGCTAGTTATAACATTTTCAGAAATGCAGTACAGTATGTTTGTTATTTGTGTAACTTGCTCATTTGATAGATTATACCTGTCTCGTAAAATCTTTTGCTTTTCTTCCACAGTACCATTAGAAACAAATTTTGGAAACGACGACAACTCCTCACTTAGATAATCTGTTATAAACTCAATGAACTCTGCCTCTGGAAGTTCCCTTAGGCTTGGAGGCAATCTTAAATACAATTCTTCTTCTGTCATTTCAGCGTATTTGTTCATTTTTATTTGTTGCATTATTACTCTTATTTATCTTGTTTTCAATCGAAACCACATCAATGTATAGGTGACACCGCAAAGGGGGCTTAGAAGTGATTTATCTCTCTAGGAGAACCTTGCATTGACCACTTAAATTGAACTTAGGAATTTTAAAATAGCCTTTCTGTCCTTCTTGGCATATTCATCCTTTTTAACTAGCTTGCCGAACCATTTAACAATTATTCTTTTTGAGCAACCTCTGCCCTTTATTGATTCTGCAAGGCAAGTGAAACTGCTCCATTGCGGATTTACTTTTTGAATTTTCAGCACTCTTTGCTTAATCGAATTCATTTCTTTTGTAAAATTTATTAGTGTCTTTTGGAAAATTGGGCAAAATAAAAAAGCACTTTCTGAGATTATCAACTCGTGGGAAAGACAATATCAGGTGTTGCTCTTGATGAGGTGTGACCTGTTGTTTAATTAAGCGTTGTAGTTGTATGGCTTAATGTATTTCACTATCTTGTTTTTTTATTTGCCTACATCCATTGTATCAAATGGAACTCCAAAAACGGCACTTTAAAAAGTGCATAACTTTTAAAAATCTAAAAAACTCACTATTAAGGCTTAACTTAGCACTGACTCAAAAATATTTTTGACTCGCTTTTTGCACAAAAGAGCAACCACACAATTCTATCAATATCCAGACATGCTACACGCAACTTTCAACATTGAAATTTATGCCCTAATAAAGCAAAAGCCATTCATAAAAAAATGGCTTTGTCCTAAATATTGAATTTGATTACTTTGATAAGATTGATTTATTTTTCTACATGTATTCTAGCTACTATCATTAGTAACATCTGAACTCTGTATGGGCGACATTTCAGCCATTACAGACAAGGATTTTGGTAGTTAGTGCAATCTTTAGTGATGTTACTGAGTTGCTCTTTTGCATTACTTAGTTTATTTTCCATATCACTTAAGGAACTAGGGCCGATAATACCAGCCCTGCTTTCAAGCTCACATTTTTGCTCTTGAGCTTGCTTTAGTGATTCAATATTGGTGGTGCCTATTTTGTCCTTACATTCTTGCTCTTTGTCTTTTAAATCTCTTTCGTATTTTTGCTTGGCTTTCTTATAATCTACTTCACTCATTGCTACTGCCTGTTTACTAGAAGCTATCTTTACGGGGCATTCTTTTTTTCTGTTTTCACATGACGCTAGTGCCACTTTCTTTTCTTGCTCTGACTGTTCTATTTTTTGTTGTTCTGACAAAAGCACAGCTTCATCCTCTTGCTTCTTTTTTTCCTCTGCCGTCCTGATTTCTTCTGCTTGCTTTGCCATGTTGTTTGCTTCCAGTTTTGAGATTCTATTTTGCTGGTCTTCAATCTTATTTTTTACCTTAGCCACTGCATACCAAGAAGAAGTAACAACAACAAACACAACAGCCAAAAGAGATATTAGTACCTTCTTATTTTTTATGAGGTCTATCATTTATTTGAAAGTTAAAAGTTATTTTTCAAGAATTTTTTAGCTTAAGGTGCATAACTCTTTTGAGATAGGGACTCCTTATATATAAAGCGACCCCCACCCCCTAAGCTCTCAAGCTTTCTAAAAACTTGTTCAAATATATCTGCTCCTTTTTGTTGAAATTCTCATTGTTAATAAACTCCAGAACCTTAGCAGAGCTATTTGTTGGACTTTCCCTAAAGAAATCAGCAAGGGACGTCTTGTCATCATTAGCAATGTATTCTTTAACATCCTTTAATCTGTCGCTAGTTAATTTTGTAATTAGTCGTAATACTGTTTTTTCCATTTTTACCCTAAAGGCATAATCCATTTTCAATGCAAATCCAGCGTCAATATAGGCTTGAGCCTTTTCAATTGGCAAATCAGTTTCGTAGTTGCTTCTCTCAAAGCTATCAACACTCCCAATAAAGAAAACTGGTAACAAAGAAGGATTGTGTACGTAGCAAAATTGCGAACCGCTATCAGCTTCGTATTTACAACCTTTTCCGTTTCTGTGTTTTTGTTTGCACTTCATATTTCTTAATCTAATTCTTCAATCTTTTTATCATATTTGTTATCTCCATATTTCATACCAAGAAGCTTTCTTAAGTTCAAAAAGTATTCATCTGAATAGGCTCTTTCCTCATCAGAATAAGAAATTCTCTTTTCTCGTTCATCCTCAATTTTAGGTATCCTGTTGGCTATTTTTCTTATTTCAGATTTTAGCTTACTTAAATTTTTGATTTCATCAAGTTCAAATAAAGACAAATCTGTAATATCTCCTGTTGCTTTCTGCCATTCATTTTCTCTATTTAAGAACTCATACTTAAGAAATTCATACTGTGGAATTAAATCATCGTAATCATGAGCGATTTTTTCAAACCCTCTTGATTCATTTAGTTTGTAAATCAAATAAACAATACAAGGAGTAAAGAATACAATCCAAAACCTAATTGCAGTCGCTGACCGCACATAAGAAAAATCTCCACCAAAAACATTGACCGTTATTATGAAGAACAATATAAAGCAAAAATACAAATACATTTCCCATAAACCACTTACTATTTCCTTACGTTTTTTCTTGGGTTTAGATGAGCCAACGCCTGGAACTTTATTCCAGTCGATTTCTTCAGTTTTGTTCATAATATTATTTTTTAGACAACAAAAAAGGACAACCACATACTGGTTGTCACACCGAACCAGGCAGGTTGTGCCTAATTCTTTTAAGTATGGGTTGCCCGTTTCTAAGCGCAACCCACCCTTGTTTATATAAACAAAGCCTATTTGGTTCGATGTGACATATATAATCTACAGCAAAACCAACAAAAAAACAACCATTGAGATTGTTTTATGCTTATTAACATTTTTGAGCCTTATTTGTTGCTATGGCTCTCTTAAAGCAAAAACCCCTTGTTATACTATTCTATTGTGTGTAATAACAAAGACTAGCAAAGACAGAAATTGCCTGATTAGGCTATGAAATGAAGTTTTCACGTATTCTCTTGACGATAGGTCTCCATTGCATTATAGTTATTAAAAGGTGGTTCCATGGAAATTGTTCTTTGTCCACCAATTTAACTCACAACTAACAACCAATAGCTAACAACATTAATTCGTTGATAGTTATATGTTATCAGTTATAGGTTATTTTGGGCTTATAGCTCAGTTGGTTAGAGCGCGTCACTGATAATGACGAGGTCTCAAGTTCAAATCTTGATAAGCCCACATGACAAATCCCCTTTATGGGGATTTTTGTTTTGCTTGACAATGGGTGTATAATTAAATTATTATCATATGTCAATGTTCATTCCCAATTGAAGGAGGTGAAATCAAGCAACAAAATCCGAAACAGGATGGCACAATCCAATGGCACTTAAAAACCAAACTGGAGGCCAATATGCCAAGGAACTCAAGCACGGGACGCAAGCCGAGAAACGACACCAGCACAAAAAAAAGAAAGCGGATTCGTTTCATGAGAGAGGAACAGCGAAGGCGTGAGCAATATATTCAAAGACAAGAGGCCGCGAAAGAGTCAGCTGAAAAAGCAGATTTCAAAGTAGGCTTTGGACTCTGATACAAAAATTCCAACACTGGGTGGTGCACAATATGTTAGACATCAAAAAAGTACACTTATCTCGATCATTAGGCGCAGAAGCCTCACATAAAAAAATGGCGAGGGAAGAGAAAGGAATGATCGGCCCTCATAGTATTGGAGATGTTGTAAAAAATAAACTAAAAAGTTTTCAACCTCCTGCCGGACCAGAAGAAATGAGACAATGGATGTTGGAACACCGAAGCGTGCCGCATCCGGAACTTTCATTCAATGGAACAGCGGATGAATAGTGCGTAAAAACGCACGTAAAGCCCCGACAGACATGGATCGTCGGGGCTTTAGAATTATACAGACAAAAATATTTTATTTCTTCAAAAACTTCTGGATGCTGTGGGCGGCGATGGCGCCTTCGGAAGCTGCGGTGATGATCTGTTTGAATTGGTCCGAACCGGTCGTGATGTCCCCTGCCGCCCAAATGCCTTTTTTGCTGGTCCTGCCTGAAGTGTCGATTTTCACATATCCTTGGTCATCCAATTCGATCCCCAAATTTTTGATGAGTTCAGTGTTGGGATCTGATCCGATTTCCGCGAACACTCCATCGACTTTCAAAATCTCACTGTTTTCATAGAGATTGTCCAAAACCAATTCTTCAACTTTTTCTTGTCCTTTGATTTCTTTGATGTTGGTCATGAAGATGCTTTCTATTTTAGAATTTTTCGCGATTGCTTCTCCCCAAAAAGTTTCGCATCTCAATTTGTCTCCGCGATAAATCAGATATACTTTTTCGGCGATGTCACCCAGATATACAGCTGCTCCGGCCGCGCTGTCATTGCCGCCAACCACAGCCACAGTTTTTCCGCGATAGAAAAATCCGTCGCAAGTCGCGCAATATGAAACGCCTTTGCCGGCAAATTCTTTTTCGCCAGGCACGCCAAGATGACGATGTTTTGTTCCCATGGCCAAAATGATCGTCTTGGCTTCAATTTTGTTTCCATTGCTCAGCAATAAAACAAAGTGTTCATCTTTTTCTTCAATTTCATCCACCAAAAAATTCATGATGCCGGCCTTGTCATAGCTTTTTACATGGGCAGTCGCTTTTTGGGCAAATTCAAACCCGGCAATCTTTTCAGTTCCCAACCAATTGCCGATCTCATGGGTTTGGGTTGTCAGTCCGCCAGCAATTCCGCCAACAACGATGTTGGAAATTCCATAGCGCGAAGCATATACCGAGGCCGAAAGTCCAGCCGGACCAGAGCCGATTATTGCAAGATCGTAAACCATGTAGCATGTAGCATGTAGCATGTAGCATGGGAATTCATGTTACATGTTATATGTTTTGTGTTATATGAAAATTATTGCATTTTTATAAGCGCCCTGATTTGTTTTTCATCAATCTTTTTTCTTTCCGTGATGTTGCAAACCAAACTGTTTTGCAAAATTTCTGCGCCAAGAGCAGCCACTGCTTCCCTGACAGCCAGAACTTGGTTGATGATCGAGCTGCAATCTTTTTTGCTTTCCACCATCAAGCGCAGTCCTCGCATCTGCCCTTCGATGCGCGAGATCCTGTTGATGATTTTCTCTTCGGTTTCTTTTTTGGATTTAGCCATATTGAAAATATTATTTTATTAACGAATTAAAGGATTAATAAAAAAATTTATTTTTTTCCGCTCGTATCAATGTCCAAAAATTTGTACAGGAGGCAAAATCCTGTCGTTGAAGTGATCACCATCATCAATGAAAGCACATACAGCGCCAACCTGGCATAGCCATCAACATACAAACTCCCCACTGCAAAGAAAACCAACGCCAGCACGAAACGCACAATCCTATCCCAAATTCCTTCGTTTTTCATATTTTTGTGTATAAATTTTTAATATTTTCCTTTTTATTGGAAATTGAAAATTAGAAATTGGAAATTAAACTTAATACCCCTCCAGGGTATATTAACACCTTATCCACAGCTGTCAATAACATTTTTTGCCAACAAGCACAATATTCCTGCCATCAACCACTTCACACTTTTGAATTTCAAACCCGGCTTCAGCAAAAAGTTTTCTGAGTTCACGCTTGGTGAAAGCGTGATGGAAACGCTGAAATTTTTTTCCGGCATTGTCAGTGAAAGAAATGTGACAATCATTCCAATCCAGTTCACTTTGCCCTTTCAACTTTTCAATCCAATTTTTTATGACATATTTATAATATTTTTTTTGCTTGCCTCGACGAAGTGAAACGAAGGCGGGCTTGCCTCGACGAATCCGCCAGCTGGCGGAGAAGGCGGGCCATAAATACCAAACCGTGACCACCACCTGTCCCCCATTTTTTGTTGCCCTGAAAAGTTCCTTGGCCACCTCTTGGCGATATTTTTCCGATGGAAAATGATGAAAAACCGCAATGCTATAGATGCTATTGAAATATGCGTCGGGAAATGCTAGGCTGGTTTGACTGGGATCTATTTTTTTGAACTGTCTGTTTTCAGCTCCGTAATGCCCCGCGGCATCATCAATCAGTTGCTGGGAAACATCGACTCCGACATAATTGATTTTTTTGTTTTCAAAAAGTTCCAACAGTCGTCCATTGCCGCAGCCATAATCCAAAACTGAGTCGCCATCTTTGGCAAAGTCAGCGATGAATTCCAGATTGCGCCAAAAATGTTTCCGCGTCTGCGAAAATTTCTGCGAAATCATATCATAACCATGTTTCGTCTGCGATAATATTTTTTCAACAGTTTCCTTTTTCATATGAATAAAGCTTACGACAATTTCATCATCTCGGCAATCGAAGAGCTTCCTGGCCATCAGGAAGATTTTGGCAAACTCAAAAAAAGTCTTTGCAAAAAATTCGGAGTGGCCATGCCGACCAATGCCGATCTGCGAGACCGCTATAATCAAATGGTTGCCAAAAGAAGCATCAAAAAATCTCCAGCTTTTGAAAAAATCCTTTTGAGCCGTTTGGTCCGCACACAATCAGGTGTGGCTGTGGTGGCTGTTTTGACCAAGCCTTCGACTTGTCCGGGCAAATGTCTGTATTGCCCATCAGAAAAAGGCATGCCAAAAAGTTATCTTTCCAATGAGCCGGCTGTGATGCGCGCCATCGATTCAAAATTTGATCCATATTTGCAAGTGCAAAACCGTTTGCGTTCATTGGAACTCAATGGGCATCAAACCGACAAGATCGAGTTGATCGTGATGGGAGGAACATTTTCATATTTTCCAAAGACGTATCAGAAAAAATTTATTATCAGATGTTTTCAGGCAGCGAATGATTATGGAAAAAAGTCATCGGTCATCGGTCATCAGTCATCAGTAAAAAATTCGCCAGCAAATGATGTGCTCCTGAAAGAACAAAAGAAAAATGAATCTGCCAAGCACAGGATCATCGGGCTGACTTTGGAAACAAGACCGGACTATATTGATGAAAAGGAAATTTTGAATTTTCGCCAATTGGGCTGCACCCGCGTGGAACTTGGAGTGCAAAGCATTTTTGATGACGTTTTGGAGCTGAACAGGCGCGGACACCTCGTTCAGGAGACCGCCAGAGCCACAAAACTGCTCAAAGATGCCGGTTTCAAGATAAACTATCATATGATGCCAGGGCTTCCAGGAAGCACGCCCAGGCGCGATTTTGCGATGTTTAAGACCCTTTTTTCGGACCCCAGATTCCAGCCTGACATGCTGAAAATATACCCGACTGTGGTGCTCAAAGACAGTGATCTCTATGACATTTGGAAAGCTGGAAAATATCAGCCGCTCACCAACAAACAATTTGAAAAACTGGCCATAAAAATCAAAAGCGAGGCCATCACCCCCTATGTCCGCATCGCGCGATTGGTGCGCGATGTTCCCACATCTTCAATCATGGCTGGTCCGATTGTTTCCAATCTCAGACAGATCATCGAAAACAAAACGACCTGCCCTTGCATACGTTGCCGGGAAGTAAAAGGCGGATATCAAATCAAAGAAGAAATAGTTTTGGACAGGATCAACTATGCCGCTTCTGATGGTCAGGAAATTTTTTTGCAATATGCTTCACCTGACAAAAAGAAATTGTTCGCACTTTTGCGCCTGCGAATTCCCAACACTTCGTGTCATTCCGGACTTGATCCGGAATCCAGTAAGTCTCATCAGACAAAAAAGAACCTGGATTCCCATTTTCATGGGAATGACAATCTTTATAAATTATTTCCAGTCTTGCAAAATGTCGCGCTTATCCGCGAAGTGCACACCTATGGCAAAATGACCAAGATTGATTCCAAAGATGCAACTTCCCCACAACATATCGGCCTGGGGAAAAAATTGCTGCTTGAAGCCGAGCGCATTGCCAAAGAAGAATATGGCCTCAAAAAAATTGTAGTAATTTCGGGAGTAGGAGTGCGCAATTATTATAGAAAGCAGGGGTATAAATTGAAAGACACTTATTTGGTTAAAAGTTTGTAAGATAAATAAAGGTGTATAATGTATCTTGTAGAATGTATTACGTATAAGCACATTCTATACATCATACATAATACAAAATACATACTGCTATGCTTAAGATTATCATTGCATAAGGGCCGGTTATTGTTAAGGATAATAAAGTACTGCTAGACATCTCAGGAGAAGATGTTTTTTGGAAGTTTTGTGGCGGACGGGTTCGTGAAAATGAAACACTTATTCAAACAGCAACCAGACGCGCGAAAGAAGAACTTGGGATTTATTTAACAATACGAAACGAACAACCATTTTTATTACACACCACCAAGGAAAAAGATGGTGAGATTTTTGACGTTATTCTTGCGCACTTTCTTGCTGATTTTTCCGGTGAACTTGTTTTGGGAGAAGATGTTAAAGAATATGCCTGGCTTGATATCGACAATTTGCAAAACAATCTTGCCCCAAACATACCCCCCACTTTGAAACATTTCGGTTTTATTTAAAGCATTTTTCATTAAAACTTGCTACAAGCGTGCTGAACAATTGTTGACAGCATGCTTTTTTGATGTTAAATTCAGACATGTTCTTTTTGATGTTTTCAATGTCTTCGGACATTATGTCCCAACTCAATTGGAGGAGAGATTATGGAAAAGGCAAGACACCCTTTGGCAACTATCCAAAGATGGCTGGAAAGAAGAGAAAGGATTCTCAAATTGCTAGGCTTCAGAAAAGAAGCTGTCACCAAGCCATTGCCAGCACACTCTCCAGGACTCCCGCATCATCGCCGCTAAATATTAGCGGCAAAACAAAAGGAACCGCCACGCATGGCAGTTCCTTTTTTAAAAGCAAAAATTCCTGTTCTATTTTTCCCCTGCCAACTGTCCGCAAGCAGCTTTTATTTCGTCGCCGAGACTTTTTCTGATGGTGGCGTTGATGCCATATTTTTCAAGCTCCTGTTTGAAAATTTGCGTTCTGGTTTTGGAAGACGGTTTCAAATTTTCACTGGTGGCGTTGTAGCGGATGAGATTCATATGCAGAAGATGCGCGCGGCCAACGGAGCAAATGAAATCCGAAAGCAATTTGGCATCGAGCGCTGTGTCATTGATTCCATCCAACATGATATATTCCAAAAAAACTTTGCGCTTGGTGATTGCAAAATATTTTTTCAATGCTTGTCTCAAATTTTCCAGATTATCTTTTTTGTTGACCGGCATGTAGCGGTCACGTTTTTCATCACTGGTAAAATGCAAGGAAATGGCCAAATTTACTTGGGGAAACTCATACGCCATTCTTTCGATCCCCTCAGCAATCCCTGAAGTTGAGACAGACAAACTTCTTGAACCGAAACCGAAAAGTTTTTCATTTGTCAGATCTTTGATGCTTTGAGAAACTTCTTGCCAATTGTTGAACGGCTCGCCCATGCCCATAAAAACGATATTACTCAATACTGCTCCTCTCCCTTCGGGAGAGGATGTCATGTACTCATGACAGGAGAGGGCGCGTTTCAAATATTGTTTCCAAAAAAGAATTTGGTCGGTGATTTCTTCGGCGGTCAGATTTCTTTTAAATCCCATTTTTCCGGTCGCGCAAAATCTGCATCCCATGGCACAACCGACCTGACAAGAAATGCAAGCAGACCATGTTCCAGGTTTAGGAGAAATCAAAACTGTTTCAATCAAATTATCATCTGCTGTTTTAAGCAAGGCCTTGATTGATTGCCCATCTGCGGCCACCAAAACTTTTTCCACCTCAAAAGAAAGCAGCTTCATTTCTTTCTCCATTTTTTCTCTCAAATCTTTGGAAAGTGTGGTGATTTCAGCAAACGAAGAAACGCCATCAACAAAGATGGCTTTCTGAATTTGTCCTAGGCGAAACTTGGGCAAATTATTTTCTTGCAAAAATTGTTCCAGTTTTTCAATATTCATAGTCAATCAAGTTTATTCTACCGTCACTGATTTTGCAAGGTTACGCGGTTTGTCCACATCGTAACCTTTGGAAATTCCGACATAATATGCCAGCAACTGAAGAGGAATGACAGCCAAAAGCGGTGTCAGCATTTCCAATGTTTTGGGAATGTAGATGACATCACTGGCATGCTTGGAAATTTCCTTGTCGCCTTTGGTTGCAATGGCAATGATTTTTCCGCTGCGAGCTTTGATTTCCTGCATGCCTGAAATGTTTTTTTCATACACACTGTCGCGCGGAGCAACAAACAAGGAGGGGAAATTTTCATCAATCAGTGCGATCGGCCCATGTTTCATTTCTCCCGAAGCGTAGCCTTCGGCGTGCACATAGGATATTTCCTTGATTTTAAGCGCTCCTTCCAAGGCGATCGGAAAATTGTATTTTCTTCCCATGTATAAGAAATCAGAAAAATTCGCATATTTTTTGGCGATCTTTTTTATTTCCTTGTCGCCAGAAAGAATTTCATTGATGTGTTTGGGAATTTTTTCAAGCTCACTCAAAATGCGCTTGCCAGTGACCAATGACATGTCACGTTGTCTTCCCAAAAATACGGTAAGCAGCGTCAAAATCGTCAATTGCGAAGTGAAAGCCTTGGTGGATGCCACTCCGATTTCCGGTCCGGCATGATTGTATATTCCCGCATCAGTTTCGCGCGCAATCGTCGAGCCAACCGTGTTGATGATTCCAAGCGTGAGGGCGCCTTTGTTTTTGGCTTCGCGAATGGCAGCCAAGGTGTCAGCTGTTTCTCCAGACTGCGAAATTGCAATCACCGCAGTTCTTTTGTCGAGAAGTGGTTTGCGATAACGAAATTCGCTGGCATATTCGACTTCCACTGGAATTCCTGCATATTCTTCCAACATATATTCTCCGATAAGTCCGGCATTATATGATGTTCCGCAACTAACAATGATGATCCTGTTTATGTCTTTCAGTTTTTCTTCAACATCCCTGAGACCACCAAGCCTCGCCATGCCATCCGTCTTTGAAATTCTTCCGCGCATGGCATTGGCAATCGATTCCGGTTGTTCAAAAGTTTCTTTGAGCATAAAATGGGCGTAGCCATTTTTTTGAGCCTGCTCAATGTCCCAATCAAGTTTGCTGATTTCCTTTTTAATCAATTTGTTCTTCACATTGAAAACTTCGAAATTGTCAGCTGAAACAACTGCCATTTCCCCATCTTCAAGATAGACGACTTTGTCGGTATATTGCACGATGGCTGAAGCATCGGAGGCGACAATAAATTCATCTTTGCCGACACCCAACAAAAGAGGGCTTCCCAAGCGTGCCACAATCATCTGTTCAGGACAATTGCGATCCAAAATTGCCAAGCCGTAAGTTCCCTTGATCAATTTCAATGACTCCAAAACAGCTCCACGAAAATCAAGCCCGCCTCGCGTCGACGAGCGGTCGTCTCCGCGAGTCGAGGCGGGCTTTTGGGAAAATTCCTCGATCAGGTGCGCCACCACTTCGCTGTCGGTTTCAGAAGTGAATTTGTGCCCTTTCTTTTGCAGTTGATCTTTGAGCTCCAAATAATTTTCAATAATGCCATTATGCACGATGGAAATGTTTCCTTTGCAATCAGTGTGCGGATGGGAATTTTTGTCACAAGGTTTTCCATGAGTAGCCCAACGGGTATGAGCGATCCCGATTTTGCTGGCCATTTTCTTTTCACCAATTTTGTTCTGCAATTCGACAACTTTGCCAGTGGCTTTGACTGTTACTATTTTTCCATTTTCAATAATGGAAATTCCGGCGCTGTCATATCCTCGATATTCCAAGCGTCTGAGACCATCAAGCAGAATTGGCGCAGCTTCTTTTTTTCCAACATATCCGACTATTCCACACATATTGGCTGAATTTCCAATGATCAATTTTCAATTTACAGCAAAGAATTCTTGCCAAAAATATGAATTGAAATTGGATATTATTTGATTAATGATTTTATTATTTCCATGGCCTCCTCGAGATCATGGACTTCGAAATCACAATATCCGTTCTTTTGATCACAATATCTTCCCTCTTTGCGGCAGAGCAAAAAAGTGTGCATGTTTGGAAAAGTTTTCTTGATGTCCTGGATCTGTTCCAATCTGTCATCAATAAAAATCATCTCTTCATTAACATCAATTTTCATCTTCTCAATCACGCTTTTGATGGCTTCAGCTTTTGACCCTTTGGTCACCACGCATCCACTCACCAACCTGTCGATTCCGCTGCCGATTATTTTTTCATTTTGAAAAGATGGCAGCCCGAAGGAAATGAGATAAGCATTTTCTTTGCCGACAAAATTTAAAAAATCATCAACATCAGCAAACACGAAACTGTCCATGTCGGCGAGATGTTGTGACAGTCCCCTTCGCAAAGCGGTCACATCCATTTTTTCATTTTCTTCCAAACGCGAAAGCAGTCCGTCGGGATCGAACAATTTCACTTCGCTTGTATCATTGGGATCATAATAATGTTTTTTGAAAAGTTCTGGGCTGACTTCATGACTTTCAAAAAAAATTTTCAGACCGCCACTGAAATCCTTCGTGTTGAGAATTACATCATCAAAATCAATAAATATCTTCACAACATTATTTTCTTTAAAAATGATTATCGTAAAATTTGCACCAAAGCCAAAGCCAAATAGCCGTAGGAAACACCAAGCAGCACTCCGGCCAAAATGTCAGTTGGATAGTGCATGCCATTATGCAGGCGGGAGAATGCTATGATCGCTGCAAAAATAATTGCTGGTATGATCAGCGACGGATAAAAACTGCCGATCACCACAAGCATCGCCACTGTGGTTGCCATGTGGCTTGAAGGAAAAGATGAGTCGCTAAATTTTCTTCCAATGGGTGTTATTGACTGCGGATATGCAACGAAAGGACGTTTTCTTTTGGGAATGATGCGCAACAGCAAATGTTTTATGATTCCCTCAGTGATGCCAAAATGCAAAACTGCGACAATTACGATGGCCTCAAGAAATGGCTTGGCAATTTCAGGATGCTTATCTATCGCCAGCACCACCAAAACTGTCCAAAAAAAAGCCAGAAATGATATCGAATTTATAAACCCCAAAAAAACAGCAGCATTTTTTCCGCCAATTCCATTGAAATATCGCACTATTTTTATTTCTAAATCATTCATATTTTTTCAATAATGCTCTCGGCCTATATTATACTTACAATTATCATCCCGATTAATGCCACAGTGGTTGCAATTACAGCAGACCAACCGAAAATTTTCACCCATGTAGGATTTGTTTCTTTGCCCATAATTTTTTCATCGTCACCAATTTTCATGATGATGGCCAGCAGCGGAAGAGCGATCACACCATTGAGAAAAGCTGACCAATATAGGGCTGCAATCGGATTGATGCCCAGAAAATTCATTGCCAAACCTACAATAATGGAAAAAACAATCACCAAATAAAATCCTTTGGCCTGAGAAAATTTTTCTTCAAGTCCACTATTCCAGCTCATGAGTTCACTTAGTGCGTAGGCTCCACTTCCAGCCAAGATGGGAACTGCCAAAAGTCCGGTGCCAATAATCCCCAATGCAAAAAGTAGGAATGCATAATCCCCTGCCAACGGACGCAATGCTAGTGCTGCATCCTGAGCAGAATCGATGTTGGTTATGCCGTTGGCAAAAAGAACATTGGCCGTGGTCAAAACAATAAAGAAAAAAACTATATTGGCCAAAATCATGCCCGCGTTAACATCAGTGCGCATGCGCGAAACACGTTCCACAATCACCTTCTTTTTTTGCGAAACATGATTCATCTTGCCATCCTCAACTTCCTCGGACGCCTGCCAGAAAAAAAGATACGGGGTGATTGTTGTTCCGAAAACTGCGATCATGGCAAAAATGTAATCCTTATTTAAAGACACATGAGGCACAAAAGAATTTTTAAAAACACTGATCCAATTCGGATGTGTCATGAAACCAGCGATTATGTAGGCAAAAACAGAAAGCGTCAGCCATTTTAAAAATTTCACATACACATGATATTTCACGAAAACTTCCAGAAAAATTATAAGCACCGCAAAAAATATGGCGCCCGTGGCATAATTTATGCCTGAAACCATATTAAGAGATGCTGCCATGGCACCAAGGTCGGCGCCGATGTTGGCAATGTTGGCAATCATCAAAAGCAGGACAGCTCCCATGACAGTTCTTTTTTTGAAATATTTTTTCAGCACAGCCGCCAATCCATTGTTGGTGACGATCCCGATTCGCGCACAAGTTTCTTGGATTGCCAACATCATCGGCAAAAGCCAAAACGCCATCCATAAAATTCCCATGCCGAATTTTGCACCAACAGCACTGTATGTTCCAATTCCTCCCGGATCATCATCTGATGCACCCGTGATGAGGCCTGGCCCCAAAGCTCGCACGAATAAATATGCCCTTTTGATCGGTGTTCCAATTAAAATTCTGGCAACAGCAACTTCAGGAGCTGCGATTCTGAGTGTTCCATCGATGGCTTTGACCGCTTCAATTTCTCCCCACACGATCAACTTCTTGGCCAAAACCAATGGGATTCCCAACTCTCTTCTAAATTCGGAAAGAGTCAACATTTTTTCAGAAGGATTTATCTGTTGATCCTGTTTTTTTCCACTAAACATAGATTTTTCAATAATTATTTATGACCAACAAAAATACGAGTGTTAGACAAAAATCCAAATGACAAAATCCAAATTTCCAATAAATGACTCAAATCCAAATGTCTAAAAATTTTTAGGATTTAAGATTTTGGATTTTGTTTGACATTGGAAATTGAGATTTGAGATTTTTTATTATTTTTATATTATTTCTTTGATGATGTTTTCGTATTCTCCCATCTCGGCAATCATCATCAATACTTTGGCCAGTTTGTCACTGTCATGACGGATAAATGAGCGTGTTCCGGAAATCAGATCCCCGATTTTTTCCTTGATTTCTTCCCTGCGCAAAAGATCGGCCATCACAATTTTATAGCTTCCACTTTTCTGCTGCCTTTTGAAAACAATGACCGAGCCTTTGCCTTCACGCTTTTCATATTTTTTCACCAACAAAGGAGGAATGTTATTGTTGTTGAATGTCACGAAATCAATTTTATTTTTTCCAATATAACTCTCCAACACTTTGACATAATCATCGATGGTAAAATTTTCAGTCTGACCTTTTTTGTTGGTGAGGTTGCAATTGAAAACAATTCTTGCCTTGGTTTTTTTGATTGCTTCAGCGATTTCCTTGACCAAGAAAATCGGCAGAATCGATCCATACAAATCGCCAGGACCGATGACGACCACATCTGCGGATTTTATGCGTTCAATGGCTTTTTTATGAGCACTTACCTGGGGTTTCAAAAAAACATTTTGCAAGCCTATCTCTCTGATCTCCTCATTGTGATCAAGATTATTTTCCCCAGCCAGGATCTGTCCATTTTTCAATTGGATGAATAGTCTCATACTTTCATCACTAACAGGAATGACTTCTCCTTTCACATCCAAAATTTTTATGGCCTGTTCCACCCCCACTGAAAAACTTTCATTTATTTTCTCCAGAGCTGAAAGAAACAGATTGCCAAAATTGTGACCTTTCAAACCGCCTTCTTCAAAACGATAGTTCATCAAATTTCTGAGCATCTGTGGAGAATCACTGAGTGCGACCAAGCACTGACGCACGTCGCCAGGAGGAAGCACACCCAATTCATCACGCAGAATTCCCGTGGATCCTCCATCGTCAGCCATGGAAACAATAGCCGAGATGTCGACCGAATATTTTTTCAAACCGCTAAGCAGCGTGTAACTTCCTGTTCCCCCGCCAATTGTGACAATTTTTTTATTTCGCATAAAATCTAGATGAATTTATCAATAATGTCTTCGGCTTTTTTCAGATCTTCTGGATTGCCGATTGGAAACCAGTCTGTGGCTTTTTCAACATGGAAAGAAAAATCCTGCGCCATGGACGATATCGGTTGGATTATTTCATATTCGCCACGTTCACTCAATGTCATCGGATAGTCAAAGAATTTTTTGTTCAGCTTGTATAGTGCTATGTTGGCAAAGGCCGGTCCTGAAATGTCAGGTTTTTCAATGATATTTTTCAAATTACCATCCTTGTTAAGATATATGATGCCGAATTTTTTGGGATCATCAACTTCAAGCCCCAACATGGCAAGATCATGATGCATAAGTTTTTCCACATCTTTTTTCATATAAAGATCATCAGCCATCATCAATAAGAAATCGTCTTTGATCAGATCTTTCACCAACTGCACTGCGCCTCCTGTGCCATTGAGCTGCTCTTGGACAACATAGGATATTTTTTTGCCAGCATAAGAATCTCCGAAATATTCTTGGATCTGTCCGCCAAGATAGCCAACCACGAAAATAACCTCCTCAACTTTTTCCGGAAGCGCTTCGATTTTATAAGCCAAAATAGGCTTGCCTTTTATTTCCAACATAGGCTTGGGAACCGAATCGGTCAGATCTTTCATGCGTGTTCCCCTACCTGCCGCCAAAATGACAATCTGCATACTAATTCATTTAATCATTTAAACATCTAAACATTTAATCAGTAGTTATGGACTCCATTGACTTCCACAACATAGCACCTATTTCATCGGATAATCCCAAAAGCACATCATACTCACTTTTATCTTCTATAAGACATTCATCAAATGAAAACTTTAATAGATATTTTGATTCCTGCAATGACCCATAAGAAATTTCCCAAAAATTTTTCTTCACCAAGTTTCTTTTTCTTGCATATCCTTCAATATAATTCAAAACTACTGAAAGTGAAGCTCTTCTTATTTGAGAAGTAACACCGTATATTTCCTCTCTGGGAAATTTTTTGGTGCATTTATAAACTCCATGAACAAACAAATCCATTTTTAATTTTAGTTTCTCAGAAAAATCATCCACTTTGTTTTTTGTTTATATGTTTATATGTTTGTATGCTTATATGACTATATTGATAAGCTTTTCGGGCACGAAAATTATTTTTCTGATTTCTTTGCCTTCGGTGAAAACTTTCACCTTCTCACTTTCCAAAGCGGTTTCCTTGATCTCATCTTCAGTCACGTCTGCGGCCACCATGAGGCGCTCGCGAACTTTTCCATTAACCTGCACCACGATTTCAATCTCGCTTTCTTTCATCAATTCCAGATCATGTTGAGGCCAAGACTGCAAAAAGATTGATTGTTCGTGGCCAAGTTTTTCCCAAATTTCTTCTGCCATATGCGGCGCAAACGGAGCCAAAATCGTGACCAATAATTCATAATCGGCAACCAATATTTTTTCCTCCTTTTCCATCGCATTGACCAAGATCATCATTTGGGAAATTGCCGTGTTGAATCTGAAGTTTTCAATGTCACTGGTGACTTTCTTGATGGTCTTATGCAGCAAGGATTTATTTTTTTTGCCTTTACTTATGATCTCTAACAAAGTTTTAGTTCTTGTATCTATTTTTGGATTATTTACAGCCTCACCTAAAGACATAACTACATATCCCTTTCCCTCTTTGACTGTTATATTATTAATGTCTAAATAGGTATGCAAATTGAAGAAGCGATCAAATTCTCCGTCAACATAATTTTTGGAGGTCATATCAGCTATGGTTTCAAGATCATTTTCTTGAACGTCTATTCCCAATTCTTCATTAAGTTCTCTTATTGCACACTGTGACGGTGTCTCGTTTTTTTCTCTTCCACCTCCCCAAAAAGCTACACTTCCTGGGGCAATTTTTGCAAATTGATCTCTTTCATGAAACAAATAGCTACCATTGCCAACTTCAATAAAAATTCCAGCTCCACAAATATTATCCGCAGACTGAATTTGGACTTTTTTTCTAAGACCATAAACCTTTTCCAAAAATCTGCGCACACCACTAACACCAGAGGTGCTCCATGCAACACTCTGTGTGAATGGTCCCATGAACATTTCATACAGACGCATCGCATCAGCTCCGAATTCATCAATGACATCATCAGGATTAATTACATTGTTCCAGCGTTTGCTCATCTTTCTTCCATCCTCAGCCATGATCAATCCCACGTGTACCAATTTTTTGAATGGCTCAATGGTGGAAACAGCCCCAATATCAAACAAAAATTTGTGCCAAAAACGCGCATACAAAAGATGACGTGTGGCATGTTCTGCTCCACCGACATACAAATCAACTGGCATCCATTCTTTTTCAAGTTCTTTGCCAACCAAGGCACCATTATTTTTTGGATCAATATAGCGCAAATAATACCAAGATGATCCGCCCCACTGCGGCATGGTGTTGGTTTCACGTTTTCCCGCGCCTCCACATTTCGGACAAGTTGTGTTCACCCATTCGGCAATGTTGGCCAAAGGCGATTCACCAGTTCCAGTCGGTTCATAATTTTCAACCTCAGGCAAAACCACCGGCAAATCACTTTCTGGAACACCCACGGCTCCACATTTTTCGCAATGGATAATCGGGATTGGTTCTCCCCAATATCTTTGGCGAGAATACACCCAGTCGCGCATTTTATAATTCACTTTTCTTTTGCCAATTCCTTCTTTTTCTAACCAATCAGCCATCTTCTCGCGCGCTTCTTGTGAACTCAATCCGCTATACTTTTCGGAATTTATTAAGTATCCGTCTTCAACAAAAGATCCCTCGCCAAAAAGTGCATAATCATGAATATCTTTTAATCGCTTGCTCTTAGTTCTTTCCGCTTCTGATTTTTTATATTTCAGAATCTCAATTGGATTAAATGTTGTAAATTCTATATTTTCAATTGTATTTTTTATTAATTTTTCCACATCATCAATATAACAACCAAAATCAATATGCAAAGACTCTAATTCAGCAACATATAATTCAAACCTCTCATCTGGATTTTTTTTAATAACAAATCCTTTATCTTCAAAATATTTCTCCCAAACTTCTAATTTTTCTTTTTCGACTTGCAAATCAATATCGCCATGATTTCTCGTAATCATTCCCATCGCTATATCCAATCCTATTCCTCCATCAAAAGCAGCGACAAGCTTATTTTCCTTTGCAAATATTGCTATTTCTTTTGCGACTTCAAAAATTTTTCTCGTTTGGTCATTAAGGGCATCATCAACAGCAATAGCTGGCTTTATTGCAAGGTCATATTTCTTTGCAAATTCGAAATCCCTTTCGTCATGTGCTGGAACTGCCATGACTGCGCCTGTTCCATAATTTCCCAAAACATAGTCAGCCACAAAAAGCGGCACCGCCTTTTGCGTAAAAGGATTTATAACCTCAACACCTTCCAATCTTATGCCTGTTTTTTCTTTTTGAAGTTCTGCTCTTTCAAGATTTGTTTTTTTGTTGGCACTCAAAACATAATCCTCCACTTCTTTCAAGTTTAAAATTTGAGATTTGAGATTTTCTATAACAGGATGTTCTGGAGCCACCACGCAATATGTACACCCAAAAATTGTATCGACGCGAGTTGTAAATACTTCTATAAATTCCTGACTATTTGAAATTGGAAATTTTATAGTAACTCCCTCACTTCTACCAATCCAATTTCTTTGTTGGTCAGTGATGGAATCTTCCCAATCAAGCTCAGGACTGTCCAAATCATATAGTAATCTGTCCGCATAGGCAGTCATCTTCAAAACCCATTGCCGCATCGGCTTTTGCTCAACTTCGCTGCCACATCTTTCACACAGACCATTTTCCAAATCCTCATTGGAAAGAACAGTCTTGCAACTTGGGCACCAATTGACAGGCTCATTTGATTCATAGGCCAAACCTTTTTCAAAAAGTTTCAGAAAAATCCACTGTGTCCATTTGTAATATTCAGGATCAGTCGTGTTAATTTCCCTGTCCCAATCATAAGTAAAACCAAACGCTTCAAGCTGTTTTTTGAATGTTGCAATATTTTCTTCCACTGCGATACGTGGATGAACTTTGTTTTTGATCGCATAATTTTCTGCCGGCAAACCGAAAGCATCCCATCCCATCGGGTGCAGCACACTGTAACCATTCAGCAATTTGAAACGTGAAATCACATCGGTGGCGATATACCCTTTCGGATGACCAACATGAAGTCCTGCTCCAGATGGATATGGAAACATATCCAAAGTATAAAATTTCTTATCCCTGGTATAATTTTTATAAATTCCAGATTCCTCCCAAACTTTTTGCCATTTTTTTTCAATATTTTTTGGTTCGTATTTCATATATCATTTAAGCATTTAAGCATTTAAGCATATAAACATAACGACATTTAAATGCATACCCATAATAACATTTAAATGCATAAACACGCCAGAGTAAAAGCAAAAACAAGCATTTTTGTTTTAATGCTTGCATGTTTATATGTTTTTATGATTATGACTTCTTTTCCTTTTGTTGAGCCTCAAAAGCCAAATACACATTCTCCAAAAGACAAGCGATCGTCACTGGTCCCACTCCGCCAGGAACCGGGGTGATGTGTCCGGAAAGTTCCTTTGTTGAGCCAAAATCAACATCTCCCAAAACCTTATCGTCAACTTTTTCAATGCCACCATCAATAATGATGGCGCCCTCCTTGAGCATTTCACCCCTAATCAGCCCTGGCGAGCCTACAGCGCTCACCAGCACGTCAGCAGCCTTGATTTTCCCCAGATTCCAGGAAACATCCTTGGAAAGGACATACTCTGAACTTATCTCTAATTTGTCCAAACAGGCGCACATTATTTTTCCAAACTCATGTGAATTGGCCACCACCACCCCATTTTTGCCGGTCAATTTTTCGCCGCTGTTTTCAATAAGCTGCATGATTGCCCGAGGAAAAACTGGCCAGACATTTCCAGTTCCCGCCAAAAAATGTTCGATGTTTTCACTGTGGAATCCATCGGCATCTTTTTGAGGCATGATGGCTGAAATTATGCGGTCGGTGTCGAATTTTTTGGGCAATGGCAATTGGACAATGATTCCATGCACATTTGGGTCAACATTGAATTGCGAAATCATGAGCAACAATTCATCTTCAGAAATGTTTTCTGACAAATCCCGACGAAAAAAATTCATCCCGATTTCTTTGGCCATTTTTTCTTTCAATGTCACATACAGGTGAGAAGCCTGGTCATCCCCGACCAAAATCACCGCCAATCCAGGTTTTGAAGCATGGCGAAAAATGTCCGTTTTCAGACGACCCAGAATTTTTTCCGCAACAGGTTTTCCGTATAATAATTTCATATAATCACATAATCATTTAAGCATACAAACACAGAATCATATGGACATGCTAGCATTTAAACATTTAAAAGAGCAAGCTCCATGCATACTTGTTTATATGTTTATATGTTTATATGTTTATATGCTTGTATGATCTATTTGTATCTGAGTGCATCCAATGGATCAGTCTTGCTGGCGCGACGCGCAGGCACAAGCCCGGTGAAAAGTCCCACAAAAGCAGAGGAAACCAAGATCACAACCACCAGCGCCATGGGTGTGGAGAAAAGTGTGACTTTTTCTCCGCCAAATCTTGTGGCCACGAAATTGATCGCGTAGTTGAAAGCTTGTCCACCAAGCCAACCGATTATGACACCAGCGATACCTCCCAAAAATCCCATGATGGCTGATTCCATGAAAAACATCACCGAAATACTCCAATCTGAAGCGCCGATTGATTTCATGATTCCGATTTCTTCTGTTCTTTCGAGCAATGTGATGGTCATGGTGTTGAACATACCGATAGCTGAAACAACCAAGGCGATAAAACCGAAGAGCATGAGCACTATTTGCACGACTTTGAAAATCTGATTGGCTTGATCGACAGTGTCTGAAAGTGAAGAAACTAAAAGTCCATATTCCAAAATCTTGTCACGTATGACACCCATTTCTGAATTTGATTTCGTCTTTACTTTGACTTGACCATATTTTTGGATGTTCAAATCACTCAGGGATGATTTGTTGATATAGACGATGTTGTCTTCGCCATCAATCACTCCGACAATTTTGTATTTGACTTGGCTATCGATTTTTTCAAAATCACTTTGCGCCTGGGAGTCGGAAGCGTTTTCCGTAATGTTTGTGTCTGAATTTGTTTTCGGCACAAAAAATGAAAATGTCATTTCTTTGCCAAGCATCTCATCGACGCCCTTGCCAAAAACCTGACCGACGGCGCTGCTGATGACAATTCCATTCGGATCATTGTCATTGAACAACACGCCTTTGCTTGTTTTGTATCCTCCCAATTTCAAAAATGACGGCTTTGAACCGATCGTAACCAGATCAGCGGAAAGATCATCAAGATGTCCCTGGGTGGTTATTTGGAATGCCGGACTGACATCTTCGACACCTGGCATGGCTTCGATTTTTTTGATCATGTCATTGTCCAGGGAAACAATTCCTGATTTTGCCTCGGAAATGTCCAGCGTCAAGAGAGAATCTGACGTTGTGATCCTTTCCAACAATGTTTTTTGCAAACCATATCCCAAGGAAACCAAAAACAAAATGGCACCAATTCCGATGCTCATACCCAACACGGTCAAAAGCGTTCGAGAGGTTCTCGCTTTAAACATCCTGGTCGACAATTTGAATAGATCTAAAAATTTCATATCCTATTTTTTGTAATTTTGTAAATATTTGTAATTTTGTAGACCTATGCTGAATATCGAAGAAGCATGATGACTTCTACTTCCCTGACAACTTTTTCAGCAGTTCCCTTGTATAGTCCGATTCCGCCAATTTTTCTTGGCGCATCCAATCGTTGTTGCAAGCCGAACCTGTCAACCCTATTTTCAACTCGCAATTTTATGAATGCTCTGAATCTCAAAATCAAATCCTGATCAAGCTTGAGCTGGAATGTATTCACCAAGTAATCGGAAAAAGTTATTATACCCTCTTCTTGATTGCTGTTCAAGGAATCAGCCTGCATCAGGATGCTTTGCGTGCGATTGGTGAATGACATCGCCCGCATCTTGTTCCAGCCAGCTCCACCCTTGTCATAGTCAAGATCAAGCTTGTTTGACAGCGTTTCGCCATCAATATTTTTGAACAAAAATTCTTTTAACAAGTTTTCTGCAGATCCTATCTGTTCTTCATTGAGTTCGGAAATGATGTGAGAGAGAAGTTGTTTGGCTTTGAATGGAATCAGCAGCACACCGACTTGCTGCAATGACAAATTCTTGAATGTGCGCATGAGCAGTCGCAACTCGCTGGAAATCACTTCCGGAGTGGCTGCGACATCTTTTTGCAACGCTTCATTCGGACGTTTGTCATTGTTCACTTCCTCATTTACCTTTTTCCCATCTTTCATGTAGATGATACGGTCAGCATACACAAGATGCTCCGGATTATGGGTGACCATTATCAAGGTTTTTTTGTCGGTGCTGTTTATTTCTTTGAAAATATCCAACACATTCTGCGCCGATTCGGAATCAAGGTTACCAACCGGTTCGTCGGCCAAAATTATTTCCGGATCATTGACCAATGCCCTGGCAATGGAAACGCGCTGTTTTTGACCGCCAGAGAGCGTTGCCGGAAATTTGTCCGCTTGCTCCGCAATGCCAAAACGCCTCAAAAGCTCCATGGCTTTTTCACGACGTTCTTTCAGGTTTTCACCCCGAAAGACTTTGGGTAAACAGACATTATCCAAAACCGTAAGTGTTTCAATAAGATAGAAAGCCTGAAAAACCATACCTATGCGCGTCTGGTGAAAATCGACCTTTTCTTTTTTTGTCATTTGGGCCAGATTTTTGCCTTGCACGATGACGTCTCCATAGGTGGGAGCTTGCAGTCCGGAAATCCCATACAACAAGGTGGATTTTCCACAACCCGAAGGTCCATAGATTATGATGTATTCTTCCGGATAAATTTCCACACTGACACCATCCAACGAACGGACTTCGTTGGATTTTCCTTTGTTATATATGACCCTTAACTGATCAACTTTTATGCATGGCTCAACCATCTTTTTTGTTTCTATCTATGTTTTAGCTTAAATTGTTTTTAAGCGGTTATGATAACATTTTTCAAATTCTTATCAATCGAAAAAATCATGAAGTCTATGAAATAATAATACCACAAAAAGCAAAAAAAGCACAGATAAAAAATGCTATAAAAACAAAAATAAACTGCCTTTTGTTTCAGCAGTTCATTTTGATGGCAAAAATTCACAAAAACTATATCTTCAAAAGATCCTTGAGAAGCTTGGCATATTCCTTGAGTTTTTTTGTGTTGACGCCGTAGTGTCTAAAAACACCTTCTCTTTTTTCACTGAGCAAATCCACACTTTTGAGCTTGGAGATGTGATGTGAGGTGAGATTCTGTGGAAGATTCAATTTGTTGTGGATCTCAGTGACGTTCATTGGACCATTGGAAAGTGTCAGCAATATTTTCAAACGATTTTCATCAGCCACAATCTTCAAAAAATTGTTGACTTCCAAAAATTTGCCTGTTTCGGCTGTTTGTTTGCTGGAGCTTTTTTTTGCCTTTGCCATATATTTATATCCGACGCACCTTGCCTGAAATCTTCATAAGACCATGCTTACAAAAATGGTAAGGTCATCAAATTTGATAAAAATTTATTAATAATTTTATACTTGCCTTATCTGATACGTAACATCAAGCTGGAATATTTCATCTTTCGATGATTTTTGCCTTATTTGAGATATTTATATTGTTATTTTTGCAAAGTTTTCATCAGATCAAGATAGAATTTGAGATTATGCACGGAGGCGAGTTTCAGGAAAAATGGCTCGTTGGTTTTCAACAAATGATGTAGATAAGCTTTGGTGAAATTCTGACAAGTATAACAATCGCAATTTGGATCCACTGGAGAAAAATCCTCCCTGAACTGTTCATTGTTGATGTTTATAGTTTCATAAAACTCCCCACTAAGATTAATATCTTCATTGTCATTGGAAATTGGAAATTGGAAATTGGAAATTTTTTTCCAACGGAAAAGTCTTCCATGTCTTCCTTCACGTGTCGGGATGACGCAATCAAACATGTCCATGCCAGCTTCAACTGCATGTGCCAATTCCTCAGGTTTTCCCAATCCCATCAGATAGCGCGGTTTGTCAGCCGGCAAAAGTGGCACAACCCACTGCAAAATTTCATACAGATGTTTTCTCGGCTCGCCCACCGCCACTCCGCCAATAGCATAGCCATCAAACCCAATTTCAATCAATCTTTGTGTGCATTCTTTGCGCAGATCCTCATAGACGCTACCCTGAATAATTGCAAAAAGGAGTGGCCGGTCAATTTTTTTGTCATTGGAAATTGAGATTTTATTGGAAATTGGAAATTGAGATTTGGAAATTACTTTCCGTTCAAAATGTTCTTTGCATCTTTTTGCCCATCTCAAAGTAAGCTCCATTGAAACTCTGGCTTTTTCATGCGTACACGGAAAGGCTGGGCATTCGTCTAAAACCATAATTATGTCGCTTTCCAGATTAAGCTGGATGTCTATGGATTTTTCCGGCGACATGAAATGTCGTGAACCATTGATGGGATCAGCAAAATCCACACCTTTTTCCGTGAGTTTCACTCCGCTGGTGCCATATTTTTCTTTGGCTCTGGCTCCCAATGAAAACACTTGGTAGCCGCCTGAATCAGTCAAAATGGGTCCATACCAATTCATGAATTTATGCAATCCTCCAGCTTTAGCAATCAAGTCATCTCCTGGTCTGAGCCACAAATGATAGGTATTTCCCAAAACTATTTGGGCACCGATGGAAACAAGATCTTCCGGAGAAATGTTTTTGACCGCTCCCTTGGTTGCGATCGGCATAAAAAACGGCGTGTTGATTACACCGTTTCTTGTGTGAAGCTTCCCGACCCTTCTGTTTTCGTGTTGTGATTTTAATTCAAACATATCGTCTCATTATAAATCAATTTTCAATAAAGTCCAGCATTTTTAGGTAGCAAAACGTACTATCCATATATTTAAAAAGTCACCAGTCATCTGTCATCATGTCTCAAGAAACTTGATGGATTTTTCGATGACTGGTGACTGGTAACCTATGCTGTTTTTATTTTTTATTTGGCCACTTTTCCATTGGCAAAACCGACGGTCTGATCTTCATAGAGCTGAGTGTTTTTCTGATCACCCTCAAGTGTAATGCTGCGATCCACAAAGTTGTCGGTTGCAGTGAAAATAGATTTATTCACCAACATCAAAGGCTCATTTATTTGGTTTATCTGTGGCTTTACAGCCACTTGAAACACCACCTCCCGCGCAGGATTCAAAACTCCGGATCCGGCCGGCACATCACCCGCATCCCAAACGATTTGATTTGTACGGTCATTATAGGAGATTTTTTCATTTGATGGATAGACTTGTCCGGTCCAACGAACACCAGCCGGAAGAGAAGAAACCACTTTGGCTTCTGAAATATCATTGGAAACATCAACAACCAACCAATGTATGGTGAAAGTTGTTTCTGCTCCTGCCACCATCGGAATCGGTCCGGAGTTTTTTATTTTTGCGTCAGTATAATATCCCCTGGTGTCAAAAAGAACTTTTGAAGCAAGCTTTAGATCAAGTTTGTTGCTGCCAATGATCTTGTTTGACCCTATGGCTGTCGGAATGTCAGGACTGTCGATTTTTGCCACTGAAGAAATAACAAAATTTTTGTCCAATTTGTTTTCAATCGGAATAACTGATTTCACCGGAATCGTGAAACTGACTGTGCCACCTGCTTTAGGGTTGATATTGGCCAGCCCTGGAACATCCGAAGCTTTCCAAGTGATAAGATTTGTGCTCGCATCATAGGAACCATTGGCCACATTTATTTTTGAAAAATCCAAAATGTTACCCTTTATTTCAGAAGAAATTATGGCATCGCGAAGACCGATAGTGCCAGTGTTTTGATATGTGATCGTATATTTCAGATTTTCTCCGGCATCCACAACGTTGTCAGTCTTGCCCTCCAATTTTTGCGAAACAGCCAGAATCGGAGAAACTATCCTGGTTATGATTTCTTGTTTGTTGTAGACGACAAAACTGTTGTCATTCCCCACGTATCCCAAAGAAACGATGATGTTTTTGCCCTCATCCGTTGATCCTTTTATTTGTCCATGCACCACAATTTTTCCCGACTGATCCGGCTGCAAACTTCCCAGATACCAGTATGATTCTTTCTCTGACGGCCGAGGTTCGGCAGCGCCAAATTGAAATCCTTGTGGAAAATCCACCCGTATCTGCACATTGGCGATGGCTTTGACATCAATATTTTTGTAATTGATGACATAGTCCAAACTGTCACCATCAACCGCATCTTGGGGCGCCGCAACTTCAAGTGTGACCGGGGCAGCAGTGACTCTGACACCGATCTGATTTTCCATGGAAAGATCAGCTGTTCCATTTGAAGGGGTGAAATGAATTTCGCCATGCAGATAGACAGGAAAATCCTTAGGAGCATAGAAAATTCCTTTCAATTCCGCTTGTCCTTCACTCATGGGTTTCACATCGCCAATAAATATCTTGCTGGCAGAAGGACTCAGATATTTCAAATTCAAATTGTCAGTTGGTTGAAAATTTTCGGAATAGCTGAGTTGGATTTCAGCATTTCTCAAAGTGACCCGGTTGTTGTTGGAATAGTGGATGATGTATTTGGTGATTTGGGTGCTGTCAGCTTCCTTGGGACCTTCAAAAGAGATTGCCACCCGATCTTGGTGAAAGGCGTTTTTGAGCCACCATTGATAAAAAAATCCTCCCGCAATCGAAAGCAACACGAAAAGCAAGACGCCCAAACCGATCCAAAGCTTCTTTTTTTGAGAAGGAGTAAATCCCTTTTGTGGCTGATTCCAGCGCTGTTCCTGTTCAAATGGGCTCATTCCCTGTCCTGCAACGACAGTGGGATCATAGGCGCTCTGCTCATGAGACCTTGGAACATTGGCATCCAAATTTTGATTGTACAATTCCTTATTAAGATCATCCAGAGACATACTATTTTATTTATTTTTATTTTAAGATTTATTTTAATTATACTATAAAATAACACTTTTTCAAAATAATATCATCAACAATTTCAAATTTCAAATTTTAAATTTTAAATCATTTTTAAATGACAAAAAATTTAAACATTTAATCATTTGAATTTCATTTCAAACTTAAAACTTTAAATTTGAAATTTACTACAGTGTCCATCTCAAAAAGTCATCGACAACCAAGCGCGCGCTGTCGCAATCTTCCCTGCTGGCCTGTATTTTGGCCAAAGTCGTCATGTTGTTTTTGAGAAACAGGCGCATCATTTTCACGGCGTTGGCACGGATGGGCAGTGCCTGATTATCGCTGTCCTGAGAACAATGTTCGCACAAGACTCCGCCTGCCTGCGAACTGAAATGGAGGAAATTTTCAGACAATATCTCGCCGCAAGCAACGCAACAATTCATTTCCAAGGCATATCCCAGAGCATGCAAAAGCTTCACCAGAAAACCCAGCCTGAGCAAAGTCTGTTTCTCCACACCGCCAACCGCAGCCAAACAATCGACCGCTTCAAGATAGCTCCTCAAAAGCACGAAGATTTGAGGATCAGGATTTTCATAGTCAACAAGCTTGTCAAAAATATGCAGGCCGGCAAAAGTTTCCGTCAAAGCATCCAGGTCTTGTTTCAGGGAAGAAAAGTTGTTTTCCACGATTGATCCTGTTATTTTTCCCAACCCTCTAGCTCTGGCTATGGTTATGTCTGCCAAAGTCACATTTTCCAATGAGGCCGCCAATTTGGCATGCGATTTCCGCACACCTTTGGCCAGTGAGCGGACTTTCCCACCTTCAAGAGTATAGATCGTATAAATCCTGTCAGTTTCACCCACATCACGCTTGCTCAAGACAATGCCTGTATATTTATATTCCATTTTATCTTTTTATTTGCACAGAAAATTTTTGTCCGTCAATTTCAAATTCTTTTTCCAAATCAAATGCCTCCAATTTTGCGTCTGAAATTTTATTGGCTAAAGTTTCTTTGGAAATCATTTCTCCGAATTTTTCAAAAACCTCATCCATGCCGGCATGTCCGACTTCGATTCGATTATCAACTTCATACCCTGCCTCTTTGCGCATTTCCTGAACGAAGCGCACAATCTCACGCGCAATTCCTTCTTGGCGAAGTTCTTCAGTTATAACCTCATCCAAATAAACTTCAACATTTGCCATGGTGCCGCCAATAGGACTTCCTTCAATGACATATTCCACTTCTTTCACATTCACTTCGTCCTTGATTATGTCAAAAAATTCTTCAGAAAGAGCGACTGTGAATTTGGCAGTCAATTTGGCCAGCGGTTGACGCACTTTTATTTTGGCAGCTGAACGTTTCTGCAAACCTTCGGTTATGACCAAGCGAGCCAGACCCATTTGTTCATTAAGTTCCCTATTTATCAATGCCGCATCTTCCACGGGAAACTGCGCCAAATGCACTGACATTTCACCGGTCAAATTTTTGTAAATTTCTTCCGACATGAACGGAGCAAACGGCGCCATCAATTTGGAAAGCTCGACCAAGACAGTGTGCAATGTCTGATAGGCAAAATCTTTGTCTTGATCATTTTCACTTTTCCAAAATCTTTTTCTTGATCGGCGAATATACCAATTGGAAAGATTGTCGATGAACACAGGAAACAGCCTGGCAGTACGTGCCAAATCATATTTTTCCATGTTAACATTGACTTCCTTGATGAGAGTGTGTAGTTCAGACAACATCCATTTGTCCAAAAGATTGGCTGATTTTCCAATTTCTTTTTTCGCATCAAAGCCATCGATGTCGGCATACAAGACAAAAAACGAATACGAATTCCAAAGCATGCGGAACATTCCCCTGACAAGATCAGCCACATCCGATTCCTTGAAATTCAAATTATCAGCCGCCACCACCGGAGAAGACATCAGATAAAATCTGAGCGCATCAGCTCCATATTTGTCGAGCATGAAAGTTGGATCAGGATAATTTTGAAGTTTCTTGCTCATCTTTTTGCCGTCTTCTGCTAATACGATCCCGTTGACGATAACATTATTGAAAGCGTTTGTTTCTTTTATGCTGGTGGCAATCACATGCAGATAATAAAACCAAGCCCTGGTTTGATCAACACCTTCGGCAATATATTCCGCCGGAAAACCTTTCTCGAATTTTTCCTTGTTTTCAAAAGGATAATGTTGTTGGGCGTATGGCATGGAACCGGAATCAAACCAAGTGTCCAAAACATCAGGCACGCGCTGCATATCTTGGCCGCATTTTCCACAAGGCACTGTTATTTTGTCCACCACATGCTTGTGCAAGTCATCAACTTTTTTTCCGCTGGCTTCTTCCAATTCTTTCACGGATCCAAAAACTTTCATCTCTCCGCATTCGCATTTCCAAATCGGCATCACCGAAGCCCAAAAACGCTGACGGGAAATTGACCAATCGCGCGCTCCTTCCAGCCATTTTCCAAAACGTCCATGTTTGATGTGCTCCGGAAACCAATTGATGTTTTCCGCATTTTGCAAAGCTTTTTCTTTCACCTTGCCAACATTCACAAACCAAGAAGTGGTCGCATAATTGATCAGCGGCGTGTCACATCTCCAACAATGAGGATAACTATGTTCATATTTTTCCTTGGAAAAAAGTGTTCCGTTTTTGGCCAAATGTTTGATGATTTCCACATCGGTCTGCATGTGATCTTCCAATGATTTCACATTCATACCTGAAAATTCAACAGCTTGCTCCTTGATTGTTCCATCCATTTTCACATGCTGAACGAAAGGCAGATTCTTTTCTTTGCCCAAATTCATATCATCTTCTCCGAAGGCCGGTGCGATATGCACCACACCGACACCATCAACCGTGGTCACAAAATCAGCCGCATATATTTTCCAACCGTTTTGTTCATTTTCCAAGCCGACATTCTGATAATAGTCGAAAAGCGGTTTATAAGCTTTGCCGACCAGATCATTGCCTTTGAATTCCGCCACGATTTCAAATTCTTTTTCCTTGAAAACTTCTTCCACTCTGTTTTTTGCCATAACATAGAAATCTCCGGCAAATGAAATTTTCACGTATTCAATTTCTGCGCCCACAGCCAAAGCCACATTGCCAATCAAGGTCCAAGGAGTGGTGGTCCAAGCCAACACGAATGTGCCAGGCTCATCCAAAAGTTCAAATTTGGCAATCACGGACAAATCCTTGATGTCTTTGTAGCCTTCGGAAACTTCCTGTTGTGAAAGGGTTGTTTCGCAGCGCGTACAGATGTGCATGGAGCGATAGCCTTCATATATCAATTCTTTTTCCCATAATTGCTTGAAGACCCACCAAACGGATTCCATGTAATTCAAATCCATGGTTTTGTAGCTGTTTTCCATATCAGCCCAGCGTCCGATGCGATTGATGACTTTTTTCCACACATCGCCATAACCCAAAACTCTGGAGCGACAAGCTTCATTGAATTTTTCCACCCCATATTCTTCAATATCTTTCTTGTGTTTAAAGCCCAATTCTTTTTCAACAATATTTTCAATCGGCAAACCATGGCAATCCCAACCCCATTTTCTTTCCACATAGCGCCCTTTCATGGTCCAAAATCTTGGCACCACATCTTTCATAATGCTGCCAACCAAGTGTCCATAATGAGGATTCCCTGTGGCGAAAGGCGGACCATCATAGAAAGTGTACAGCTGGCCATTCTTTGTCTGCTCCAATGTTTTTTCAAATATTTTTTCTTCCTCCCAAAATTTCAGAATTTCTTCTTCCATTTTCGGAAAGGTCTGTTTTGGATCGATTTTTTTAAACATATTTATATTTATGACTTACGCGTTTGTCCGAGCCAAACATCAGGTGAGGTCAACCCAAAGATTATTTTTGTTTCATAAAAACCTGTGTATGACGAACTTTGATGTTTGGTCGAGGGCAAATGCGTAAGTCCTAATATTATTAAGTGAATTAAATTATTTCAACAACCTACGAATCTACAAATCTTTTACAAATCTACAAATTAGAATTTTTATTTGTATATTTGCAGCAAATTTGTAAATTTGTGGGATAAAAAAAATCCCTATGCAAAAAAATGCATAAGGACGAAATGATCCAACTTCGCTGAAGCTACGTCGGACAAAGCGTGGTACCACCTTATTTTAGCTTATCAGCTTTTAGCTTCTCAGCTTTTTAGTGAATAAATTTCCTAAAAAGCTAACAACTAATGCCTAACAAGCTCTCCATTGCGGCTGTTACGGGCCTACCCGACAGGATCTACTCTCCAAATTGGATTTCTGCCTGTGGCTCAGGAGTGATGGCTCCTTCTTTGCCTTTATTGCATACTACTGCTATTTCAAACTTTTGTAAATCTCCAAGGTCTTTCTGGCTGTGTCATCCCAATCAAATTTTTTGGCTTGTGCAATTCCCTTTTCAATATAGCTTTCTCGCAAAGATTGATCGGAGGCAAATTTTCCAATGGCTTCAGCCATTTCAGTCGTGTTCAAAGGATCAACAAAGAATGCAGCCTCTCCTGCCAATTCAGGCAAAGACGCAACCTTGGAAACGATGGCTGGGGTTTTGGTTGCAAAAGCTTCCAAAACTGTCATGCCGAATCCCTCATACAACGATGGCATCACAAAAAATTCAGCTTGGCGGAACAACGGCTCCAGCTCATCACCAATGACATAGCCTGTAAAAACAACATCTTTTGACAGTCCCAAATCCTTGATGATCTGATGATATTCTTGTGCCAACCAACCCCTTTTTCCAGCCAACACCAATTGATATTCAAATTTCCCTGAATTTTTCTGCTTTTGCACGTTCTTGAATTTTGAAAAGGCCTCCAAAAGACGAGCAATGTTTTTGGATGGTTCAAGCGTGCCCAAAAACAGGACGTATTTTTTGGTGATGTCATATTTGCCCAAAACCTTTTTGGCATCAACTTCTGATTCTTCAAAAAACCTCTTGTCCAATCCGCTGTAGATAACAGAAGTTTTTTCCTCAGGAATGTTGAGGAACTTTTTCACATCATCTTTGATGGAAGTTGAAACTGCAATGATCTTGTCAGCTTTCCTTGCCATCAAGCGTGCGATGGCCTTGTTGCGCGCCCGCTTCACAGCTGACAGATATTCAGGAATGTCGAACATCGACATGTCATGGAATGTCACCGCCACCTTCCCGCCATAGCTCATCGGAATGCGATTGAAAGCAGAAGTCGAATGCAGCACATCAAGTTTTTCTTTTTGCAAAGTGGCTGTTCCCAAAATCTCATTATAAGCGCCTGGCAAATATTTTTTATAATCAGAAAACGGATAGAATTTTATTTTCACATTTGATTGTGAGAACTTTTTCACATCTTTTTCCCTCACACGAAAATCAAAGAAAAGAACGTATTCATTTTCCTTGTCTATTTTCAAGAGATGTCTAATAAGTTGATAGGTGTAGTGTCCGACTCCGATGGCATCTCCTTTTTCCGGATTCAAGATTGAGCGAGCGTCAATTCCTATTCTCATATAATTGTGTACAATTTTAAATTTTAAGTTTTAAGTTTGAAATTAATTTTAAATAATCAAATGTTTTAAAATTTAGACATTTAGATTTGATTTAAAATTTCAAATTTAGCCTTTAAAATTTAACCTTAAATTAAATACCCTTACTGAAGCCAAAATCTACATGTGCTCTGGCGCATCCACCCCTATTAAATATAGGGTTTCGGCTAACACTATTCTAACAGCATTTACCAAAGAAAGTCTAGCTTTTGTCAGTTCCTCATTTTCGCAGTCAATCACACGACAGGCGTCATAGAATGAGTGGAATTTGTCAGCTATTCTGATTGCGTATTGGGGTAATTTGTGAACTTCATAGCTATCAGAAATTTCTCCCACAAGTTCTGGAAATTTATTCAATTCTTTTATCAAGCTTAATTCTTTTTCATGAGTCAATAAAAACAAATCTTCATCATTTTTGGAAATTCCAGATTCTTGAGCCTTCTCAAGAATTCCAGCGACTCTGGCATGCGCATATTGCACATAAAAAACAGGGTTCTTTGAGCTATGTTCCTTGGCTAGACCCAAATCAAAATTCATGTGCGTGTCCGGGGAATACATCAAAAAGAAAAATCTGGTCACATCATGCCCAATTTCATCAATAAGGTCATCGAGATTGATAACATTTCCTGCGCGCTTACTCATACGGGCTTCTTTTCCATCCTTGATGAGCCTTACCAATTGAGAAATGATAATTCTGAAATCTCCAACAAATCCCAGTGCCAAAGCAACCGCTTTCAGACGTGACACATAACCGTGATGATCAGCACCAAGTCCCATGATCAAGCGGGCATTGCCTCTTTCAATCTTATTAAGCATATATCCGCAATCACCAGCAATATAGGCATTTTTTCCATCTTTTTTTATCAAAACCCTATCCTTGTCATCACCAAATTCGGTAGTCTTAAGCCACAGCGCACCTTCAGACTCATAAGTCAATCCCCTCTCTTTGAGCAGCGTAATAGCACGTTGATCATACCCATCATCACTTAATTTTTGCTCGCTAGTCCATTGATCAAAAGAGATTTGCATTTTTTCCCTGGTAGTTTTTTGAATAATATTTTCCAAAACTTCTTTGGCAGAAATTTTTCCAATTTCACGCACATCGTTCATGGCTGCATATTTCAAATTCAGTTCATCAATATATTTTCCGATATAGGCAGCTTCTTCATCTTTGAGCACACTGTGTCCAAGTTTTTCAATTTGTCCTCCAGCATCATTTACATAATATTCACTTGTGACATCAAAGCCAGCTTTTCTTAAAATTCTCGAGAGTGAATCGCCATAAAATCCGCCACGTCCATTTCCCAAATGCAATGGCCCAGTTGGATTGGCTGAGATAAATTCATTATTTATTTTAATACCCTTTCCAATTTGCAAAGCTCCAAATTCTTTTTGCTCCAAATTTATTTTAGCAACAACATCTTGCAGATATTTTTGGGAAAGATGAAAATTGAGATATCCCGGAGCGGCAACTTCTATTTTTTCGAAAACCTCCGAATTCAGTGAC
>JAQTLF010000008.1:0-31477 GCA_028715015.1 Candidatus Moraniibacteriota bacterium
AAATTTGTCGACGTTTTTGATCCAATCAAGACTGATTAGCGATCCAGTTGAAACGCAGCCGCTCTGGGAAAAAGTTTTCAAGTTTATTTTTCTGAGATAGTGCATGATGTGGGAAACCATGTTGTGATGTCTGATGAAAATGCTGTCGCCGAATCTGACAAAGGGAATCGAATGTTTGTTGGCAAGCTGGGTGGAAATTTTGAAAAACGGAGGAAAAAGATGGACATGCTCATGCGAGTTGATGCCATCCGGATTTCTGCCGAAAATTTCTTGAAATTTGTTGATCTGATTTTCCCAGTCAGCTGAAACTTTGGCAGTCGACACTTTGCCTGTGATGATTTTTCCCAAAAAATCCAATCCTCTGGCAATGGCGCCGCCTCTTTTTTTGCGATTTTGGTCTAATTCGTGCAGAATATCAAGATGGATGTCTATTTTCACGCCGCTGCGTTCCAACTCAGAAATTTCCTTTTCGGAAATCGTTCCATTGACCATGACACCGATCCTGTCAATTTTGCCGATGGATATCAGATACAGGATGTTTCTGTTGGCGCGTGAACTGATGCCGAAATCATCGGCCGTCACGGTGATTCTTTGGCGATGTGATTCATTGAATTTCAGCATATTTTTTTGATAAAACCTTATTACATGATACAATACGTATAATTCTAGCAAATTAATACGTTAAAGCAAATAGCCCTGCCCTCGCCCCGACCCTCTCCCAGAGGGAGAGGGAGAAGTAAGGAAGAAAATAATCTTATGGAATTAAAAAACTTCAACGTCAATTTTTTCTTGCTCGTGTTGCTTGGCATAAGCGTGCTGACATTCTTGATTTTGCAACCGTTTTTGATTGCGATAATTCTGGCAGCCATTTTGGCGGTGATTTTCCAACGACCATTCAATTTTTTTCTGCGTATCAGCGGTGACAGAAGAAAAATCAGCGCTTTTGCGACTGCTCTTTTGGGGATCATTATTTTCGGAGGCATATTCATCGGCATCATCAGCCTTGTTTTCACGGAAGTGTCTTCGCTTTTTCAACAAGTAAGCTCCCAAAGCGGCGCATATGATCAAAGATATCTGGATCATCTTGTCAGCAATATCAACAGCAACCAAGTTGCCAGGTCGTTCGGTCTGGACAATTTCATCAACAAAGAAACAGTTGGAAAATCCATTTCGCAATTAGGGCAAGAGGCGGTGGTCATTTTTCAAAAAACATATCAAAGTATTGTCAATTTCATGTTTTTGACGATCGTGATGTTTTTCACTTTGTATTATTTTCTGATCGGCGGCAAAGATCTGGTGAGAAAAATCATGTATCTGAGTCCCTTGCGTGATTCGCATGAAAAAATATTGATTGAAAAATTCATTTCCATGAGCAGGGCAACCATCAAGGGAACACTGATGATCGGCGTCTTGCAGGGAACCATTGGTGGTTTGCTGTTTGCCGCAGTCGGCATTCACTCTGCAGTCGTTTGGGGAGTGGTCATGATGTTTCTTTCTTTGATTCCGATGTTCGGCACGGGACTGGTGTGGCTTCCGGCCGGTGTGATCATGTTGCTGCTCGGCAACATCTGGCAAGGCGTGACAATCATCCTCGTCGGCATGGGCATCATTTCAACCGTTGATAATTTTCTCAAACCCAAACTGGTCGGCAAAGACACCCAGATGCATCCGCTCATTGTTTTCTTTGCCACGCTTGGCGGCATAAGCTTGCTTGGATTTTTGGGATTCATCATCGGTCCGATCATCGTGGCTCTCTGTATAACACTTTGGGACATCTACGCTGTTGAATTCAAAAAACAACTTAGGAAATATAACGAATAGTATATAGCAACATAACGCTGAGTTTATTATTGTATTTTGCTATATGCTGTATGTTCCATGCCGCATGTTACTGGATTTCTATCAACATCTTCCTCAGCACATAAATCCGATTGCTTTTTCAATCGGATTTTTTTCCGTGAGATGGTACGCGTTGTCATATATCGTGGGTTTTGTGGCTGTGTATTCGATTTTACTTTGGAGAATTGAAAATAATGATTTCAAAAAAACTACTCAAATTTCCAATTTTCAACCCGCCTCGACTCGCGGAAACGACCGCTTGTCGACGCGAGGCGGGTTTTCAATTTCCAATAAATTTCAAAATTCAAAATTGGAAATTAAAAATTTGGTTTTGGATTATCTGTTGATGATATTTTTTTTGGCTCTTGTCGGTGGACGCTTGGGATATGTTTTGTTTTACGATTTTTCCTATTTTCTTGCTCATCCGATCGCAATAATTTCACCTTTTGATTTGCAAAGCGGGCAATATGTCGGACTTTTTGGTATGAGTTATCATGGCGCGCTGCTGGCTGTCATTGCAGGAAGTTACGTTTTTTGCAAGAAAAAAAACATTGATTTTTGGCGCTGGACTGATTTTGTTGTTCCAGCCATTCCTGCCGGCTATTTTTTTGGCAGGCTGGGAAATTTTTTCAATGGCGAGCTTTATGGTCGCGTGACCACTTCGCCTGTCGGGATGTATTTCCAATCAGACAGATTCAATTTGCGCTTGCCTTCGCAGTTGTTTGAAGCCGCGGGAGAAGGACTTTTGATGTTTGTCATCCTCTGGGCGCTTCGCAACAAGGTTTGCGACAAAGGAATTCTTTCAAGTTTATATATCATGATGTATGCAACGGTGCGATTTGCAATTGAATTTTGGCGGCAGCCGGATGCGCAGCTCGGTCTTTTTTTTGGCTTTCTTTCCATGGGACAAATTCTTTCTTTGGTGATGCTTGTTTTCGGTGTGGTTTTGTATTATTTTAGAAAAATGGAAATGGTGCTATAATGAAATCATTCGTATGGCACAGAAATCGCACAGCTTTCTGATTTCAGACAAATATTATTCGACAACAGTTCAAATATAAAAATGCAGTCAAGAAAAAAAAATAAAAATTTCGATATTGGGAAAAATGGAAATCAACAAGAAGTTGTTGATCTTGAAGACATTCCCAAAAGCAATAACTTCAATTCGGTGCTTTTTTCCCGGGGCAAAAAAAGCAGCGCTTTTTTTACTGAAGATTCAAAACTATATATTTCTCCACGTGAGCAGGAATTGCTCAGAAAAGGGGTCTTGCTTGATCGCGACACTAAAAAATGGGATTCTCTCAGTTCGCGCATCGTCAATAAATTCGTCTACTATAGTCCGAGTAAATACAGCTTGCTTCTTGAAGCTTTGGAAAATCGCTACACCTTGCTCAATCAGACAGCCGATGAAACATTCAAGATTGTGTCCGGTCAGTTCACCATCATGCGTCTTTGGAATGCTTCCATTGTCGGATCAATTTTGTTCGGCATGGTGATGATGACTTTCGTGTATCGCTATTTGGGGCAGGGAGCTGCGGCCAGCACGCCTGCCGTATCGGCAGCGCCCCAAAGTCAGACTCAACCTGTGCCTGCCAATGCTGTGAGCACCGCTGATGATGCGGCATCTTTTGCCCAGCAAGTGATGGAAATCCAAAAGGCGGACGACAAAAAATCATTGGAAAGTGAGATTCGAAAAATGGTCAAAGGCTATCCGATAGAAAAAATGGCTCCGGATATTGCCAAGCAAGACAGGACCGTGGCAGCTTTCATTGTGGCCATTGCCAAGAAAGAAAGTTCCTGGGGTGTGCATGTGCCGGTTCTCAACGGGCAGGATTGTTTCAATTATTGGGGATATCGCGGGCAACGCAAATTGATGGGAACTGGCGGACACACTTGTTTTAACAGTCCTGCTGATGCTGTGGAAACTGTTGCCAAGCGCATCAATACTTTGGTTGAACAACAAGGCAAAGACACTCCGGCAGAGATGGTGAAGACGTGGAAGTGCGGAGGCAACTGCGCTGCAACTGGCGGACAGGCGGCAGCCAACAAGTGGGTCAGCGATGTGAACAGCATTTTTAAAGAATTTGACAGAGAAAACTAGTCCATATTAGGCAATAAAAAAGCCATATTTGCAAACTTTATATAAAAAAAGCCTTTAAAAACGGGCTTTTTTTGTTGTTTTTAAATAAAAAAGGCTTAAATAAAGGATAATATTGTTGCTGAAATTTTCAAAAGTGTGGATAACATGTTTGACGCAGTCCTGTATTTTTGATACCATAGGACCTACGTCCCTGAACTATATCCAGACGGGACGGCTAAATTGTTAAATGTAAAATATGAGTAAACCTTCGTGGTTTAGGGGGAAAAACTTGGTTCAATATAAGCAGAGAATAAGACATTTCTGTCTTGTGGCCAAAAAAAGCAATCTTATTTTTTTCGCAATCGGCTTGGTTATTTTTGCGATCATGATAAGTTTATGGAACAGCCAGACAACTGCCTATGCCCATGCCTCAATGGAAATTGAAAAGGGAAAAAGTCAGGTCGTGTCTCCACTATTGGGAAATGAGAACAATCTTTTTGACAGCAAAAAAAGAGATTACGTTCAAAATATAATTCCAAGCAAGAACATTAAAAAAATCTCCCCAAAGGAGTCTGGAAAAAAAGAGCCGGCTGCGACAAAAATCGAAGTTCCAGCTCCGAAAAACGATTCCGGCGCATCGTTGGAAGACCAGAGCAAGATCATTGCCAACAATCCACTAGCTGGATCCCAGGCAGGACCATTGGTTTTCGATGCCGCTTCACAAACAACGACTGAAAAAAACAAATCAAATGAATTTGCTGAAAAGCTATATTCCATTGTCGGTGAAACGCCGCTCAAGGATATGGTTCCATATATTTCACAGCGGGATGAAAAAGTGGCAGCCTTTTTGGTTGGAATAGCCAAAAAAGAAAGCAGTTTCGGCTTGGCTTCTCCTTCAAAGGATGGAAAAACTTGTTTCAATTATTGGGGCTATAAAGGAGAAGGCGGACGAGGAACAGGAATGGGCTATGCTTGTTTTGCCAGCGCCGAAGAAGCCATCCAAACCGTGGGTGACCGCATCGAAGTTTTGGTCAACAAGAACAGAAACACTCCTGCTCGCATGGTTGACACTTGGAAATGTGGTGTGAGCTGTGCAGGCGATCCTGGAGCTCCAGGATGGACTTCAACTGTGGCGCTATACTTCGATCAGATCGTGGAAAAAAACAGTTAGGACAATTTTTATAAACATCAGGCGGACCGACAGGTCCGTTTTTTGTTATGTCTGTTTGGGTGTATAATAAGGGCATAATAAATATGTTAAATATCTAATAACTAATAGTTGATTTCTAATCAATGTCATATTTTAAAATGTTCGATTTTCGACATTTTTTAATTGAGATTTTATTGGATGTTAGAAATTAGGAATTGGAAATTTTTGATCCTGTGTCTTGGATTTTTGTGGCCGTCAGTGCCTATTTTTTGGGAGCCTTCGCTGTCTTGATGGACAAGTTTTTATTGGGTTCCAAAAGGATATCTTCTCCGCAAATATATACTTTCTATGTTGGAATTTTCGGCTTGGGAGCATTTTTGTTCGCGCCTTTTGGCTTCAATGTCCCGCCAATCTGGCAGATTGTCGTCAGTCTTGTTTCCGGAGCCATCTATATTGGCGGAATATTCGCCTTGAATGTCTCCATCAGCAAAGCTGAGGCCAGCAGGGTCACACCAGTGGTTTTTTCTGTGGTTCCACTTGCATCATATCTGATATCCTTCGTGGTGAATAATGAGAAATTGACTTTGGCCCAATTGGGTGGAGTTGTAATGTTGATTGTTGGCGGACTGCTCATATCTTTCGATTTGCCATTGAAAAAAAGTCAGCAAAAATTTTTTACCGGGTTCTACACTTCTTGTTTGGCCGGATTTTTGCTGGCTGTTTCCTATGTCATGTTCAAGATTGTCTATGTTGAGCAAGCCTTTTTGAATGGATTCATGTGGACGCGCGTGGGCGGATTTTTGGCAGCTCTTTTGTTGCTCTTGATGCCTATTTGGCGCAGGGAAATTTTCAAAAGCTTTTCCCATGCCAAAAAGCCATCGCATGAAAATGTCAGCACCGGAGGTTTTTTTGTGGTCAATAAAATCATGGGCGGGCTAAGTTCAATTTTGCTCAACAAAGCTTTCCAATTGGGAAGCGTCACTTTGGTCAATTCCATGGTTTCGTTGCAATATGTTTTCGTTCTGATTTTGGTTGCGGTGGCAGCCAGAAAAAAACCCAATGTTTTTGCTGAAAAACTTTCCTTTTGGGATTGGGCGCAAAAAGTAAGCGCCATTGCGATCATCGCAGTGGGCATGTTCTATATTTCAAGATAAACATATTTAATATCAAAACAAAAATGGCCAAAAATAAAAAAAATTCAAAATGGGAGAAATTAGTTTCGGTTGCTGGCAAGACATTCCAATTTTTTCTGTATGTTGTCGGTGCGATTTTATCCATAGTCATCTTGTTTTTTATCTATATAAATTTGCCAGTCAAGGCCAGCAGCAACGATGCGCAAGTCGGAGTGACATTTTCATCCTTGTATGCCCAGCAAATCGGGCTCAATTGGAAAGATGCCTATTTGGCGATGCTTGATGATTTGGAAATGAAATACGTGCGTTTGCCGGTTTATTGGGACAGGGTTGAAAAAGTTGAGGGGCAATATGATTTTGCCGATCTTGATTGGCAATTGGCCCAGGCGCAAAAAAGAGGAGCAAAAATAACTTTGGTTATCGGTCAAAAGGTTCCACGTTGGCCCGAATGCTATGTTCCCAAATGGGTTGGCGAAGACCCAAGCAATCTTGATCAAACAAGACTCCAAGAAAAACTGTTGGCTTTTGAAACTGTGGTTATCGATAGATATAAAACCGATCACCCGGAAATAATCCATTGGCAGGTTGAAAACGAACCTTTTTTGGATTTCGGAATCTGCTCAAAAGTAAATCCCAATTTGTTGGACGCCGAAATTGCCCAAGTGAAAAATCTCGACAACACCAGGCCCATCGTCATCACAGACAGCGGGGAATTGAGTCTGTGGATCAATGCTGCCAGTCGCGCTGATATTTTTGGAACCACCATGTATCGCGAAGTGTATAGTGTGAAAATGGGTCATTGGCGCTATCCGATCGGACCAAATTTTTTCAAAGCCAAGCAATTGATCATAAAACTTTTCGCCCATCAAGACAATGCCATCGTTATTGAACTGCAAGGTGAGCCATGGGTGGCTGGTTGGACTGTTGACGCGCCGGTGGAAACGCAACTTGCTTCAATGAATGCCGCAACTTTGCGGGACAATGTTGAATTCGCCAAAAAAACTGGCATGAAAGAAATCTATGTCTGGGGCGTGGAATGGTGGTATTGGATGAAAACAGTCCAAAACAATCCAACCATTTGGGAAACATCCAAGCAGCTTGTGAAAAATCAATGATTGGTTTGTTGAGCATAAAAATGATACAATAAAAGCATATCAATAAGGGGAAAAAACAAATGTCAGAAAAACAAAAAATAGCCATTTTCGATATCGATGGAACAATTTTCCGCAAGAATTTGCAATTCGAGCTGATCAATGAATTGTCATGGATTGGAATTTTTCCGCGCAAGGTTCGCGATCAGATCGTGACACTCTATACCAATTGGCTTGAGCACAAAGGGACCTATGAACAATATAGGGTTGGATTGGTGGAGCTGTATGAGAAATATATTCGCGGATGTAAACTTTCGGATGTGGAAAAAGCCAGCAAGATGGTCATATCATTCCACCAGGACCGCACCTATATTTTTGCAGAAAGTCTGATCAAAAAATTGCGCAGCGAAAATTATCATCTGATTGCAATTTCAGGATCTCCAATCGAAGTTGTGCGTGAATATAACAAAAGACATTTGAAATTCGATGCTGTTTTTGGCAGTGTCTATGATCTTGATGAAAAAAAAGTCTACACCGGAGAAATCCACAATGAACCGGTCAAGAACAAAGGCAGTTTGGTGCATCAATATGTTTTGGATCACAATCTGACATTGGAAAATTCATACGGAATGGGGGATACTGAATCAGATGCAAGTTTTTTGGACATTGTGGCCAATCCCATCGCTTTTAATCCCAACGAAAATCTCAAGGCCATTGCTCAGCAGAAAGGTTGGAGAATCGTGGTTGAAAAGAAAGATGTGGTATATGAAATATCACTGTGCGACGTGCTGCTTTGATTTTGCCTGGATAATGTTTTGATAATTAGCAAAAATAACAACTATGGATATAAATACGACAATCTTGTTGGTGGGCGGGGTTCTTCTCATTATCATTGTTTTTCTGATGGTAAATCTTTTTACCATGCCTCTGAATGATTTTTTGGAAAAAATGGTAAAAAAAACATTGTGGCTGTGGCTGCCGATACATGCCCTGAAAAGGCTTTCGCGTGAATTCAAGGACAAGTATTTGAAATGATGCTTTGCAGAAAACAAAAAATCCTCAACTTTGCGTTGAGGATTTTTTTTAGGGGAAATGTTTGAAGCTATTTCACTTTTTCCACAAATTTTGCGAAAACTGTTGGGTTTTCTGCCGCCATTTGAGAAAGCACTTTGCGGTCAACTTCGATATTCTTGGATTTCAGGATCGCAATGAACTTACTGTAAGTAACATCGAACAATCTGACAGCGTTGTTTAGGCGCAAAATCCAAAGAGCCCTGTTGGTGCGTTTCTTGGTACGTCGATCTCTGTGGGCATATTTACCAGCCTTGAGGATAGCTTCTTTGGCAGCAACATAGTTCTTGCTACGGCGCCAACGAAATCCTTTGGCCATTTCCAATACATTTCTTCTTCTTTTTGATGCGGCAACTCCGCGTTTTACTCTCGCCATATGATTACATGGATCATGGAGCATGAAACATGGAGCAGAAATGCCGTAAATATGCAGTACTGAAATCCTATGTTCTATGTTCTATGTTTTATGTTATGTGATTTAATTATTTTCCAATTGAATATGGCAATGAAGCCACAATGTTTTTTTCATCAGCTCGGAACATTCTCTGATCTTTCTTCTTGGCTCGTCCTTCAGCTCCGGTTTCTTTGGAGTTGTAGTGGTTTTGTCCTGTGGCTCGGCGGATCACTTTTCCGTTCTTGGTGATCTTAACTTTTTTGACCACTGACTTCTTGGTTTTCATCTTAGGCATCTCTTTGTCGAATTATGAATTTCGAATTTCGAATTTCGATTGAATTATGAAGGTTTCAAAATTTAATCATTGAAATATTGGAAATTGATTCAAAATTTAAAATTAAAAATTTAAAATTATTTATTCAGTTGCTGCTGGTGCAATGATAACATTGAATCCTCCAGGAAAGCGCTTGATTGGATCTTCAACTTTGTAGGGAACTGTTATGGCACTGATGAATTCTTGCAAATTCTTTCTAGCCAAATCTTGGTGGGCTTTCTCTCTTCCGCGAAGCACGATGTCTATCTTGACTTTGTCCCCTTGCTTCAAAAACTTTTCTGACTGCGCTCTCTTGAATTCAAGATCATGCGTGTCAGTTCGCAGGCCCAATCGCACACCTTTGATTTCAATCTTCTTCTGCTTGGCCTTAGCCAGGCGGATCTGTTTGGATTGTTGATAAAGATGCTTGCCATAGTCCATGATTCGACAAACCGGAGGTACAGCTTTCGGGGAAACTTCAACCAGGTCAAGAAGTCTTTCTCTGGCAAGCGCCATGGCATCAAAGGTGGACATCTCTCCCAATTGCTTTCCTTCGTCATCGATCACGAAGACGATCGGAACACGAATTCCATCATTGATCCGGAGTTGTGCTGGCCCGGTCTGCTGTTTTGGTTTGAATCTAAATCTTTTTCTAATGGCTTTGTAAAATCATTTCCAGCAATCTTTTTGTGAGATTACTTTGCGATTTTTGTAATTTTTATTAAACAATAATGCTTAATAATTTTAAATTTTAAATTTAAAATTTTAAATCAAATCTTAATGAAAAAATGTTTTAATGCATTAAATCATTTAAAACTCATTTAAAATTTCAAATTTAGCCTTTAAAATTTTCAAGTATGTGGAGCTGGCGAGAATTGCACTCGCGTCCAAAATTGACAATCCAAAATCCTCTACAAGTTTAGTTTATTTCATTCCCGACTTGCCTCAACTCGCAAGATGATTGCTCATCGACGCGAGGCGGGCGGATCAGGATACGACATTGCAAAGTGGGAAACAAACAAAATCTTTGCGTGCCGTTTCCAGAGTTGTTTTGCCTGTCAGGTCTGAAAAACCCTGACAAACTATTCTCATGTTTGACACCGAGCTCTGCTTACGAGAAATCAGCAGTTCGATGGCTTCGAGCCTAAGCTAAAGCAGGAGAGAAGCTAGCAAATGCTTGCGCAAATGTAGCTTTCGCCTTTGATATGAAGTTTGCACTTATATCTTCGCCACACTTTTAACGATTGCAGCAGCGGTGATCGACTTGCATATTTTGAAAAGTACAACCTGTCGAAACTGTTCAACCCCAACTTTGAAAACTAGTTTTCAAAAATTTCTAATTTCCAATTTCTAATTTCTAAACAAATCTTAATGATCAAATTTCCAGACATTGAAAATTGATTCATTGATGTATTGATTGAAAATTGTGAATTGAAAATTGAAAATTTTTCAGGCATTCTTGAGGGCTCTTTCCATTTTTCTCTTATCTTCCTTTTTTGCTATGTCCGATCTCTTGTCAAACGCTTTTTTTCCCTTTGCTACAGCGAATTCCAACTTAACCAGGCGTCTCTTAGTATACACACGAAGAGGCACCAATGTCAAGCCTTTTACGTGCAATTTGCCGATCAGGGATTTGATTTCCGACTTCTTTACTAGTAATTTTCGAGAACGTGTCGGGTCGTAGGCAATTTTGGGGTCAGAAAAGGGATAACGCGAGATGTTGGCATTGGTAAGATAGAGTTCGTTTTCATGGATGGTCACAAAGCTTCCTTTTAGGCTTATATGCCCGGTTTTTATGGATTTTACCTCTGCTCCGGTCAACATCAAACCAGCCTCATATTTGTCATGAAGTTCGTAGTCAAAATGCGCTCTTTTGTTGGTTGCGATGGTTGGCATGATGAAGGTGTTGGAAACTTAAAATGGCCCAAAAGCCATAAATACAGTTTAGCAACAATTTCTTCTATTGCAAAGGCATTCTTTGTATTTCTAAGCATTTTTGCTGCAATAATTGAGACAGCAAAATTTTTGTGTTAGAATAAACAGATAAAATGGTTCAAAAAGAAGTCCTCTCGTCTGAAAAACGCATGGCTGGTGGGCAACGACAAAAAATGGAAAAGGAAACAAAAACAATATTGATTGCCGAAGACGAGGATGATCTTCGCGAGATGTACACCATGGCACTTGCTGCCATGGGTTTTGAAGTGTTGCAGTCAGTCAATGGCCAGGAAGCCCTTGATTTGCTTGAAAAAAAACAGGAGCAAGTCGATCTGATCTTGTTGGACATCATCATGCCGGTTTTGGATGGAATTGCGACACTGGAGAAAATAAAAAAGAATGAAAGAATCAACAAAATTCCGGTGGTGGTTTCCACCAATCTCGACAATGAAGAAGACAGGAAGGATGTTTTCAATCTGGGCGCCAGGGAATATCTCGTCAAATCCAAGCACACACCTTCCGAACTTGCCGCCAAAATATTTTTGATTGCCAATGAGCAAATGTGATGGTTGCAAAAATTTTTACAGCATAGCCATATTTGAAAGATGCCAATGTCGGCATCTTTTTGCGTAGTAATGTTTAGAAAGTGTGTCTGATTGACCAAAGCCACAAAAGAGCGTAAGGTATAATATGAATAAAGAAAACATTTTATGACTAAAAAAAGCCAAAAAATCGAGTTATTGGCTCCGGCAGGAAGTCCGGAAAAGCTTAAATATGCCATAAAATATGGCGCTGACGCCGTGTATGCCGGAGTGCCGGATGTTTCCATGCGGGCGCGGGTCAATTCTTTTACGGAAAAAGATCTGATGGAAGCTGCCGAATTCGTGCATCAGCAGAAGAAAAAAATATTCGTGACTTTGAACATCTATGCCCATGACTATCATCTGTCCAAGATCGAAAAGCATCTGAAATTTTTGAAAAAAATAAATGTCGACGCCGTCATTGTGGCTGATCCAGGGATAATCATGATGGTCAAGAAAATTCTGCCGAAAGTCGCCATCCATCTCAGCACCCAGGCCAACACCACCAATTGGCAGGCGGCAAAATTTTGGCATGACCTGGGAATAACCAGGATCGTTTTGGCCAGAGAAACAACTTTGGAAGACATCCGCGAAATAAAAAAACATGTTCCCAAACTAGAATTGGAATATTTTGTGCATGGAGCCATGTGTATGAGCTATTCCGGACGCTGCATTTTGAGTAAATGGATGAGTGGGAAAAGTGCTAATCTGGGTGATTGCACGCAGCCATGTCGCTGGCAATACCAGCGCAAGATACAAGATACAAAAAACAAGGAACAAATAGATACTGAAGATGATTCGTTTTATTATAAAACCATGGAAGTTGAGGAAGTTCAGAGTGGGCGACCGGTGCTTTTGGAAGAGGATTCACATGGCACCTATTTTTTCAATAGCAAGGATCTGAACTTGCTTTCACATTTGCTGGAGCTCAAAAATGCGGGCGTGGACTCGTTCAAAATAGAGGGGCGCAATAAGAGCGTGTTCTATGTGGCCAACGTGTGCAGGGCCTATAGGAGCGTTCTGGACGCGATTGAACAGGGAAAATCAGCTCCTGAGATCAGGAAAATCCAAAAATCTGCCCAAAAAGAATTGGACAAGTTGGCAAATCGTGGCTACACAAAAGGATTTTTGTTGGGAAATGAGCCGGAACATGGTTTTGAGGGTCAGCAGAGCAATGGCGAATTCCAATTTGTGGGTGAAATTTTGGCCAGTGACGGCAATGAATTGACTGCCAAAATCCACAATGTGGTGCGTCCCGGAGACGCTTTGGAAATTGTCACCAAAGAAAAAAACATCAAAATAAAGATCAAGACCATTTTGGACAAAGACAGGGAGGAAGTCGCCTCGGCCCATGGCGGACATGCCAATCTATATCATCTCGTTATTGATAAGAAAAACATCGAACCGATGAGTCTGATCAGGAAAATTTTAAAATAATTAGAACTTACGCATTTGCCCTCACCAAACATCAAAGTTCATCATACACGGTTTTTTATGAAACAAAAACAATCTTTGGGCTGACCTCACCTGATGTTTGGCTCGGACAAACGCGTAAGTCGTAATAATAAAATTTATAAATCTATGAATATTCAAGAAATTTACAAATTGGGAATAAAAATGGGCATCGAAGCTGATTTCAGATCGAAAAAACAGATCGATCATCTTTTGAGTCGTGCAAATGAAAAATTTAAAAACCTTTCCAAAGAAGAAAAAGAATATTTTGATCAGGAGCGATTGACCAATCCATATCCTGACACATCTATACAATTTAATAACGGTATTAAAAACATCAAGCGTGTCATGGTTGGAATAGATATTGATCCTGCCGAACTTATGATAGCAAGATATCTGTCGGATCAAAATCCGAAAAAACCTGTTGATCTTGTGATTTGTCATCATCCTATTGGGAAATCACTGGCGGATCTTGGTGAAGTTATGCCAATGATGGTTGATTTGTTGCACATGAGGGGGATACCCGTGAATGTGGCCGAAGGTATTCTCAAAGAAAGAATTGACCAGGTTGAAAAAAATCTTCATGCCAACAATCATTATCAAGTGGTTGATGCGGCCAGGCTTTTGAATATGAGCCTTATGAATGTGCACACCCCAGCTGACAATTTGAGTGCGCAATTTGTGGAAAAGGAAATCGAAAAAAGAGGCCCCATGTACGTAAACGAAGTGATCAAGGCACTTTTGGAAATTCCTGAATACAAGGAGTATGCAAAAAGAAGCGGAGGACCTAAGGTTTTTGCTGGAAGTGAAAGCAACAGGGCAGGAAAAATTGCTGCAACTGAATTTGCTGGCGGAACGAGCTATAACGCAAAGATGTATCAAAAACTTGCTGATGCTGGAATTGGCACAATCATTTCCATGCATCAAAGCGAAGAAAACAGAAAAGAAGCTCAAGCATCACACATCAATGTTATTGTTGCCGGACATCTTGCTTCAGATTCACTTGGCATGAATTTGTTTTTGGATGAACTTGAAAAGAAAGGAATAGAAATAATTCCATGTGGCGGTTTTATTAGGGTTAGCCGTGTTAAAAATGAAAAAAATAAGAAGAAATAATTATGAACTATAAAAAAACAACTTTAAAAAACGGTCTGAGGATTTTAACCATTCCAGTGAAAGGAACGCAGACGGCCACAGTCATGTTGATGGTTGGGGTGGGGTCGCGTTTCGAATCTGAAAAACAAGCCGGACTTTCGCATTTCATCGAGCACATGCTTTTTAAGGGCACAGAAAAACGGCCGACTGCACAATCAATTTCTGAAGAACTTGATGCCATTGGCGGCGAGTTCAATGCGTTCACTTCCAAAGACAAGACTGCCTATTATGCCAAAGTAGATTCTCGTCACATTTCCAAAGCGTTGGATGTGGTGTCTGACATTTTTCTCAATTCCAAAATTGAACAAGCTGAAATAGATCGCGAAAGAGGGCCGATTTTGCAGGAATTGAGCATGTATGAAGATGAACCTCGCCGCAGCGTGGGCTATGAATTCGAAAAGATGCTCTATACCGACCAATCAATGGGGCGCAGTATCGTGGGCTACAAAAAAACAATCTCCGAATTCAAGCGCCAAGAGTTTTTGTCTTACATGAAAAAACATTACAATGCCAGTCAGACAGTCATTTGTGTGGCAGGAAAATTTGATGAAAAGAAAATCGTCGCACAAATAAGATCATGCTTCGAGAAATTCCAAACAGGAGCAAAAGTTGTCATGAGAAAAGTTGTTGAAAAACAAACGTCTCCGCAAGTGCACATCAAATTCAAAAAAACCGATCAGACGCATCTTGTCTTGGGAAACAGGGCTTATTGGCAAAATCACAAAGACCGCTATGTTCTGGCATTGCTTTCAATAATTCTGGGAGGCAACATGAGCAGCCGCCTGTTCATCAAGATCCGCGAACGCCAAGGTTTGGCCTATTTCGTGCACACAAGCGTGGACACCTATCAGGACTGCGGTTATATCGCAACCCAGGCCGGAGTGGAGCACAAGAAAGTCGAACAGACAGTGGCTGCGATCATTGAAGAATACAGGAAAATTGCCAGCGAAAAAGTTGATGTGAAGGAATTGCAAAAAGCCAAGGACTATGTGAAAGGGCGCGCCGTGATGGGATTGGAAGCTTCTGATGATGTGGCCATGTTTTATATCGATCAGGAAATGCATGGAGAAAAAATCCTTTCGCCTAAAGATGTTTTTGACAGAGTTGATGCGGTCACCGTTGATGATGTTTTGCGGGTGGCGGCGGATGTTTTCCAAAACAAAAAATTGAATCTGGCCATTGTGGGACCACACAAGAACAGTAAGAATCTTATGACTCTAATGAAGATCTAAATCAAATTTTGTTTGATGTTTGTATCTTGATTATTGGTTATTGCGAAGCATATGGAAAAGCGACAAATTGACATTTCAACTGGTTTTATCGTGAAGATTTTTGCCGTGATGCTGGGTCTTTGGTTTTTGTATTTGGTCAGGGACGTTGTGGCTTTGTTTTTCTTGTCTGTGATTTTGACGGCAACTTTTGACCCGATGATCGGAGCGATGGCCAAACGCAAAATAAACAGGTCATTGGCGGTAACTTTGATTTATATCTGTCTGTTTTCAATTGTCGGCATTTTGATTTCATTTCTGATTCCACCATTGGTGAGCCAATTCAAAGATTTCGGTCAAAATCTGCCGGTCTATGGAGAAACATTTTCCAAGACGTTTGCGGGCATGGAGCAATATGCCAATTCGTATGGAATCCAATTTAACAGCCATGAATTTTTGCAAAACATCACTGGCAGTTTTTTCCAATCATCAGGACAGATCTTTTCAACCACTGTCGGTGTTTTTTCTTTCTTTATTTCACTGTTGGTCATTTTGGCTTTGACGTTCTACATGTCAGTCAAGGAAGACGGCATGAACAAATTTTTGATCTCGATCACGCCCGAATCCAAACACGGATACATAGTTTCATTGGCCAATCGTATCAAAAGAAAAATTGGCAAATGGATGTTTGGCCAGATCATTCTGATGTTGATTATTTTCGTGCTTGATTTTGTGGCTCTTTCAATTTTCAATATCCCATACGCTTTGATTTTGGCTTTGTTGGCTGGAATCTTGGAAATTGTGCCATATCTTGGGCCGATCATTTCAACAACCCTAGCCTCACTGGTTGGCTTTTTGATTTCACCTGTGACTGGAATGATCATTTTGATCGTATTCACGATCATCCAGCAGATAGAAGGTCACATCATTGTGCCTCAAGTCATGAAAAAGGCAGTGGGACTGAATCCTGTTTTTGTCATTCTTGCATTGTTGATTGGAGCCAAACTGGGAGGAACAATAGGTGCGATCTTGTCCGTGCCGATCGCAACATCGCTGAGTGTTTTTATTGAAGATTGGGTGGATAGGAATTAATTTGCTGAGCTAGGGATTAAATATGATAAGTCTAAAAGGCTAAATTTTAAAGTCTAATTCGATTCTAAATTACAAAGTCTAAATTAAAATGCCTTCCCGCCATACTTTTTTACTTTAGATTTGATTTAGTATTTAGACCTTAAACTTCAAACTTTTATTTTAGGGGATGTCTGACAAATTAGACAAAAATATTCTGGCAACGATCATTTATTATGACGGACTCAATTATCCGCTCACTGTTTTTGAAATTTGGAAATATCTGATCAGGACTGATTATTATTATGTTGCAGATACGGAAACAAACAAAGCAACATTGTCTTTGGTGTCCAAACATTTGCAAGACATGGCGCTTTCACCCTATATAGAACATTTCAATGGTTTCTATTTTTTGAAAGGCAGAAAAGATCTGGTGGCCAGAAGAATCGCTGGCAACAAAATTTCCACCAGCAAAATAAAGAGATTGAGAAAAATTGCTCAGTGGATAAAATTCATGCCTTTCGTTGAAATGGTTGGAATCACTGGAGCATTGGCCATGAAAAATGCCAAAGCGCGCAGTGATTGGGATCTTTTGATAGTCATAAAATATGGAAAAATTTGGACAGGCAGAACTTTGCTGACAGGTTTTTTGCATCTGATGGGCAAAAGGCGCCATGGCAAAAATATTGCCGACAGAGTGTGTCTTAATTTTTTTGTGACAGATCAATCACTGGAGGTCATCACCAAGGATTTGTTTTCTGCCAGCGAATACATGTTTCTTTTTCCGCTATATGGCTTTAAGACATACGCCAAATTTCAATTAAGAAACAAATGGATAAGGAACATCAAGCCATCCTATGCGCTTGGAGAAATTGCGCCATTGTCCATGGTTGCCGATTCAGTTTGGTCTTTGTTGACAAAAAGAATCGGAGAATTTCTGTTTGCGCCAGTCTGGATTGAAAATTTGCTGAAAAAACTGGAAAGCGGCCGCATCAGGAAAAATCCCAAGACACATCAAGAGGGCAGTTTGGTATATGCCAATGATGACGCGCTTGTTTTTTTGCCGTCCCCACATGGTCCGCAAATATTTGAAAAATTCAAAGAGAAGATCCAACACTTGGCAGATTGATTTTTGAGTCATGTGCAATGATGAAAGCCGACACCTTAAGAGAGAAACATTTTTGTTTCAGCTGTTTTCTCTTGAGGCCATCCACAGCGACAGCGAGGACGAGCGAGCAGCCACTGATTTCGGCTGCGAGCGTGCTCTCAAGAGGAAACAGCTGAAACAAAAATATATAATATGTCTGACTCGATCTTTGCTTTATAAAAGCCAAAAAAAGCTTATTTAGCTTGACTTTTTGGCCGTCATTTGTTAAATTTAACCTTGTGGGATGGTTGTGTTTATCTGTTAATATTGTTATTATCAACACTCACCAGGCAATAATTATTCAAAAAATAAAGATGAAAATCATTACCATTATCCAGCTTGTTGTTGCCATTTTGCTTATCGTTTCTATTTTGATGCAAAACAGGGGAAGCGGTCTCAGCAGCGCTTTCGGTGGTGATTTTGGCGGTTATTACACCAAAAGGGGTATGGAAAAATTTCTTTTTTATTTTTCGATGTCTTTGGCCATCGTTTTTATCGGTCTTTCCATCACCATGGTTGCGATAGCGAATCGCTAGATAATTTTTTTCTACACAAATCTATTAGTGTCTATTCAAATAAACCCATCCAGTGTCTTTTGCCGAAAAATTGGAAAACTCTCGGCAAAGTTCTGACATTCAAAGAAAAATTCATCGTTGCTGCTTTATTGTTGATAATAGCGGTTTCTTTTGTCGTGTGGATCGGATCTTTTTACTTGAATTTGACCAAGGCTGTTCCCAAGGCGGGAGGGGAATATATTGAAGGTTTGGTAGGGCAACCACTCTATCTTAATCCGCTTTTGTCCCAGACCAGTGAGGCAGACTCCGATCTTTCCAGTCTGATTTACAGCAGTTTGTTCAAATATGACCAAAGCGGCAATGTCATAAACGACTTGGCCGACAGCTACACCGTTTCAGATGATCAGAAGGAATACACGATTTCAATCAAAAAAGGTGTCACTTGGCACGACGGCAAGACCTTGAATGCCAATGATGTTTTTTTCACCTACAACATTCTGCAAGACCCTTCTTACAAGAGCCCTTTGCGTCAGGGTTTGCAAGGTGTGGACATAAGATTGCTTGATGACTACACCATAGTTTTTTCACTTAAAAATCCATACACTGGTTTTTTGGAAAATTTGACCGTGGGAATCTTGCCGAAACACATTTGGGAAAACATTGCTCCTGAAAAATTCGCTTTGGCTGAAAACAATTTGCATCCGATCGGATCAGGACCATATATGTTTTCAACTTTTCAAAAAGATACTGATGGCAATATTCTAACTTTGCAACTTTCAGCCTTCAAACAATATTATCAAGGCAGTCCTTATATTTCAAAATTCACTTTCAATTTTTATCCGGACGACAGTTCATTGATCGATGCCTATAATAAAAAGGAAATCATGGGCATGGGCAGCATTCCGCCGGAAAACATCAAGGACATCAAAAATGCCAAAAGCACCAATATTCATGAATTCATAATCCCTCGCTATTTCTCAATTTTTTTCAATCAGACAAAAAATGTGGCTTTGGCCAACGATTCAGTTCGTTTGGCTTTGTCCATGGGTGTGGATCGTCAGCAGCTTATCGATGCAATTTTGCATGGAAAGGGAATTGCTTTGACTTCACCGATTTTTCCTCAAATGAATGGCTATAAAGACGAAAACAATTCAAAGATTGACATTGAAGGAGCCAAGAAAATTTTGGACGATGCCGGATGGGTTTTGGACAATTCAACCGGAGTTCGCAAGAAAGGTTCAACTTCGCTTGCTTTTGAACTGGTGACGACTGATTGGCCGGAACTTAACCAGACAGCTGATCTTTTGAAACAGCAATGGGCCAAAATAGGCGCTGACGTCACAGTCAGAGTTTTGACTGTTTCCGATTTGCAACAAAATTACATCCGCACCCGCGAATACGACAGTCTTTTGTTCGGTCAAGCAATCAGTTTCAATCCTGATTTGTATTCATTCTGGCATTCTTCGCAAAAACATGATCCAGGCTTGAATCTTTCCCTTTTTGAAAACAAGGATGCAGATGGCGTGCTGGAAGATCTCAGACAGCAGACAGACCAATCAAAAAGAGTCGAGGATTATCAGAAATTGCAAGACATTTTGGCAAAAGAAGTGCCGGCGGTCTTTCTTTATTCCAGAAATTATCTTTATCCTGCAAACACCAATGTCCAAGGAATTACTGCTCAAAACATCAACAATCCGACAGGACGTTTCACTGATGTGAACAAGTGGTATGTTAAAACCAGTCGAGTTTTAAAATAATAAAAAATAAAACTTATCCCGCTCAAATCATGTTTTTCGACATGATGTGGCGGGCAAAAAAATATGGAAATCGATTTCACCAATGTTCCCAAACACTATGCAGCCAGAACTCATGAAAAAATGCAAGACGTTTTGATGGATCCCAATGGCGTTGGTCCAGCGATCCACTACTACATGATTCGTGGAGGAGTCGATCAGAAAAACACCACCGTGTGGGAACCAGGAACAATTTCTGGTGAATATATCAAAACCTATGGTCATTATCATGTGGGAGACTTGAGTGAAAATTATTTCGTGGTATATGGCACAGGAGTCGCTTTGCTGCAAAAATTGGTTGAAAATGAAAACGGAGAAATGCTGGCTGATCAAGTGGCAGAATTTAAAGCTGTTCCAGTGGAAGCAGGGCAGCAAGTGTTCATGCCTATAGGATTTGGCCATCTGGTGGTCAACACGGGAAAAACATATTTTGTCACTATTGATGATAGCCCAGTTGATTTTGAGGATCGTGATCCGTCAAGTTTTCCAGGGCATGCTGATTATGAATTGGTAAAAAAAATGAGAGGCTTTGCTTATTATGTCGTTGAACATGAAGGAAAACCGGCCTTGAAAAAAAATCCTTTGTACAAAAGCATCGCCAAAGAAGATCTTGGCGGTTTGCCAGTTATTGATTAATACTGACTTTATAAATTTTAACTTTATAAATTTTCAACTTTGCTATGCATGCAATCATCCTTTGTGGCGGATCAGGAACTCGTCTTTGGCCGCTTTCCCGCAAAAATTTCCCCAAACAATTTCTGAGGCTCTATAGTGATAATTCCTTGCTGCAGGAAACATTTTTGCGCATGAAAGATGTGGTTCCGGAAGAAAATATTTATTTCGTTACCAATAAAGATAACTATTATAATGTCCTCAACCAGATCAAGGAAATTTATCCAGCCTTGGACAAGCAGCAGATTTTGATGGAGCCCAAGAGTTTGAACACTATGCCGGCCATAACCTTGGCGGTCAAATATCTTCAGGAAAAAATGGGAGTCAGTGGAAACGATCCGATCATCATGGTTCCTGCAGATCACTACATCGGCAACAAAGATGAATACGTGAAAGTTGCCAAGCAATCACTTTTGGAAATCGGCGACAACATCGGAACAATAGGCATAATGCCAACCATGGCGCACACCGGTTTGGGATATATCAAAAAAGGTGGAAAAAACGGAGCAGGATTCATTGTAGACGGATTCAAAGAAAAACCTGACGAAAAAACAGCCCAAGAATTTTTCGTTTCCAAACAATATTTGTGGAACGCCGGAATGTATATTTTCAACAGCAAAACTTTTTTGCAGGAAATTGAAAAACATTCGCCGGAATTTTTTGTCCTGTTTGAAAGTGGCTGGGATAATTTTTTGGAAAAATTCGAGACTTTGCCGGCCATTGCCATCGACTATGCCATTTCTGAAAAATCTGACAAAATGGTGACTTTTGAAGGTGATTTTGATTGGAGTGACATCGGATCATTCGATGTTCTGGCTGAAATTCTGCAAAGAAAAAAAGAGGAAAACCCTCGGCATGTTTCCGTCGGTTGCAAAAATGTGTTTTCACTTTCCACCAACAAGGACAAATTGGTGGTGGTTTCGGGAATCGATGATGTAATCGTGGTTGAAAACAATGACAGCATTTTGGTTCAGAAAATGGGGGAGAGCAATGATGGCGTGAAAAAAGTCGTGGAATATTTGAAAGAAAAAAATTATCAAGAGCTTGGCGATGAAGTTGTTGGCTATCGCCCATGGGGAAAATATGAAGTTCTGATAGACGAGGACAATCACAAGGTGAAAAAGATCACTGTTTTTCCTGGCGCATCGCTTAGTTTGCAATCTCACGAGCGCAGATCGGAGCATTGGGTGGTGGTAGTTGGTACAGCCAAAGTTGTAAATGGTGAAAATCTTTTGACTTTGCACGAAAATGAAAGCACTTATATCAAGGCAAAAACAAAGCATCAACTCTCCAACCCTGGAAAGGTAAATTTGGAAATAATCGAGGTTCAGACGGGGGATTATTTGGGTGAAGATGACATTACTCGCTATGAAGATGCCTATGGCAGGAAAACAGGAATTGCCGCGTAATATTGATGAATGGCACTGGGTCATTGACATTTTGACCCAGTTGGTATATACTTGATTCAAACGTAAGGACTTCTCGAACATCACCTTGTTTAAAGCTTTTTTCTTCAACATAAATAAATAAGCTTTTAATTTAATAAATTCAAATTCTCTTTTAGGGGTTTTTGTCTTTGTTTGCAAGCAGCAGGCTGAAGTGATGGAAATTGATATATACGTTCCGACCAAAGTCGGAATGGGAGCAATTTTAAATGCAATGCCTTGGTGGCGGAATTGGTATACGCGCTAGATTCAGGTTCTAGTTCTCGTAAGGGATTGGGAGTTCAAGTCTCCCCCAAGGCACAAAGAAATTCTTTCGTTCATAAGAAATCTTTAATAAGAAATTAACACTTTTAATTTAAGTAGGTTTATCAAATTTTAATTTGTAATACAAAAGATACGACTTACTTGTTTAGCAGTAAAAAATATGTTTAACAAAAAACAAGACTCCGATATTACGGGTCAGATCGTGGCTGATTTAAAAAAGCCGATAAAACAATTTGCGAAAGCAAAAACATCTTCGAGCAAAAATTTGCGAATCATTCCTTTGGGAGGTCTGCAGGAAATCGGCCGCAACATGACCGTGTTTGAATATGAAAATGACATTCTGTTGGTCGACATGGGATTGCAATTCCCGGATGAAGACATGCCTGGAGTTGACTACATCATTCCGGACACGACTTATTTGAAAGGCAAAGAACACAAAATTCGCGGAGTGGTTATCACTCATGGTCATTATGACCATATCGGTGCCATCCCTCATATCATGCCGATGATCGGCAATCCGCCTTTGTATTGCAGTGAAATGACCAGGGGTATTGTGGCCAAGCGCCAAGAAGATGCCCAGGATAGGACACCGCTTAACATCCATTCAGTGAAAAAAGGTGACAGAATAAGACTGGGAGTTTTTGAAGTGGAATTTTTCCACGTGAGCCATACCATTCCGGGATCATTCGGACTCAACATCAAAACTCCGGTGGGAAACATCGTGCACACCGGAGATTTCAAATTTGATCATTCTCCTGTGATTGATCAGCCATCTGACATCGCCACCATTGCGCGTATCGGATCTGAAGGTGTTTTGGCGCTTATGTCAGACAGTACCGATTCGCAGACTGAAGGATATTCCATTTCAGAAGGCACGATCGGAAAAACATTGGGTGACATCATTGAACATGCTCCGGGACGAGTCATTGTGGCAACTTTTGCCGCCTTGGTCAGCCGTGTCCAAACAGTGATTGAAAATGCTGAAAGAATGGGACGCCGAGTGGCAGTGGAAGGATATTCCATGAAAACCAATGTGGAGATCGCTCAAAAATTGGGATATCTGCGTGTGAAAAAAGGTACCATTATTCCAATCAACAAAGTCAATGAATATCCGGACAACAAAGTCGTGATCATCTGTACAGGAGCGCAAGGAGAATCAAATGCAGCTTTGATGCGGATCGTGAACAACGAACATCGTTTTGTGAAAATCAAAAAAGGTGACATCGCAATCTTCTCTTCCTCGGTCATTCCGGGAAATGAAAGGACTGTGCAAGGAGTGAAAGACACCTTGTATCATCGTGGAGCCAAAGTCATCCACTACAAAATGATGGATGTGCATGCCGGAGGACACGCCCGCCAAGAGGATCTGAAGATGATGATGAATCTTATCAAGCCTAAATATCTGATTCCAGTGCATGGAACATATTTCATGTTGAAAATCCATGGAGAACTGGGAATGGAAGTAGGCATTCCGTCGGAAAATATCCTGATCGGAGAAAACGGCGTGGCTTTCGAGTTTGACAATCAACAGCGTGGATTCGTGGGAACTGAAAAAACTCCGACAAACTACATCATGGTTGATGGTTTGGGAGTGGGTGATGTGGGCGAAGTCGTGCTGCGTGACCGTCAGCTTTTGGCGAAAGACGGTATGTTCACCATCGTGGTGATCATCGATTCCAAAACCAAAAAAATTGTCGGCACACCGCAAATAACATCCAGAGGATTTATTTTCGTGAAAGAGAATTTTGATCTGGTGAATGCGACCAAACGGATTGTGGAAAAAGTTGTCAAAGAAAAAACAACTGCTGACACCCCGATCAATTGGGACTATGTTAAAAACAACATTCGTGAATCAGTCGGTTCATTTCTATATACCAAAACAGAAAGGCGACCAATGGTTTTGCCAGTGGTGATTGAGGTGTAGAGATAGCTTTCACTCAATCCAGCTTTTCAAAAAACCCAGCATTTTGCTGGGTTTTTTGCTGCATAAAAAGTTATCCACAGTAAAAGTCTTGCAGTGATATTGCAACAGTGATAGAATGACATTGTAATTAATAAAACACAACATTATGGAACAAAAATTAACAGCCAAACAAAACAACATCTTGCAATCGCTCAGGGAACTGACAATGCAGCAAGGTGAAAAACCCACCAGCTATCGCTTGCACAAATATCTTGTTTCCCAGGGGATGAAAGAGAGCATGAAGTCTGTAATGCAGGTGATCGAATCGTTGGAAAAAAAGGAACTCATCACCCGCGATGAAAACAAGAAGATTTTTTTGGTTGAAAATGAAAATTATGGCGATGCGCAAAACATTTTTTCCATTCCGCTGTATGGTTTGGCATCTTGCGGGGAAGCGTTGGCCTATGCTGATGACGGAGCTGACGACTTTCTGCAACTTTCCAAAAGTCTTTTCCAACGTCCTGAACCGGAAAAACTTTTTGCAGTGAAAGCTTTGGGCGATTCGATGAATAAAGAAGGAATAAGTGATGGCGACTATGTCATTTTTGAAAAAGCTGAAGGGCGCAATGATTTCGAGGGCAAGATCGTGGTGGCGGTCATCAATGGCATGGCCACAATCAAGCGCTACAAAAACGTGGGCAAGGGCATCATCGGACTTTTTCCTCATTCCACCAATTTCACCCATCATCCAATATATCTCTCACAGGATGACGTGATTTTCATAGCTGGAATTTTCAAGAAAGTGTTGCCAGTAAAATTTGTCAGCCTGTAGAAGATGTTCTCATTGCTATTCTCCCCTTAGACGAGGGGAGATGCCTGAAAGACAGAGGGGTTGATTGATGCATGGCTAAAAAATCATATTTTCAATAGAAATACGTCCCTTAACAATAAAAGGTAAAAAGTAGAAGCAAATCTGGATATGTGCTAAAATAAACGTATTATATATCTTAGACCTAGCTGAATTTTCTTGGCTTCTCGGGGCCATTTAGGTTCGCATTATATGTGATATGGGAAGACGAAAAAAACAGGAAGTCGAGGTTGAGCAGGAATCATCCTTTTCAATTTTGCATGGAGATGCGAAGCGCAGTGCTGTGGCAATATTTTTGTTTGCATTGGCAATTCTTTTCGTGTTGGGCTTCTTGTCCGATGCAAAAATTCTCGATGCTGGACCAATAGGTAAGGGACTTAATGTGTTGGCGGGTTGGATGTTTGGTTCACTGAAATATATTTCACCACTGGTTTTGATTACCGCAGGCATCATATTGCTTTTCCGCAAAGAAACAATTTTTTATGTCATGAAATTGGCAGGATTGTTTTTGTCATTCGCCAGCGTGCTTGGACTTATCCATTTGCAATATGAAACAGGTAAAATGCTCGCTGCCGCTGAAAAAGGTGTTGGCGGAGGCTTTCTGGGTTTTGTTCCAGCATTTTTGTTTTCAAAACTTGCTGGATTTGCCGGAAGCATCGTGATTCTATTTGCAATAGCAATAATCGGAATCATCGTCGCTTTTAATTTTTCTTTAGCAGGAATGATCAAAAAATTCATCCGCGAAAAAGTTGAAAAGGAAAATTCAGCCGAAGATGCTGAAGATCAGGCGGAAGCCGAGGATGAGGAAGATGAGGAAGAAATCATGGAAGATCCTATCATAGAAGTTGCGGATGAAAATCTTTCCCGGAAAACAGAGTTCGTGCAAGACCCTAATGAAGAGGAAGAAAAAGAAGACCGCATGAAAAACGTTTTGAAAAAAGCGGCAGCCTGGAAACCGAAAGGGGAAAAGGAAAAGACTCACAAAGCGCAACAAGAAGATATTGATTGGCAATTGCCACCAGTTTCACTTTTGGATTCATCAACTGAAAAAGCCCAAGGCGGCGATGTCGACAAGAATGCTAAAATCATTCAAGACACTTTGCTTAATTTCGGAATACAGGTTGAATTGGGCGAAATAAAAACTGGTCCTACCGTCACGCAATACAGTTTCCGTCCGGCAGTGGGCGTCAAATTGAGCAGGATCACAGCTTTGAGCAGTGATTTGGCTCTGCGTTTGGCGGCGCGACAAGTTCGCATCGAAGCTCCAATTCCCGGCAGGTCTTTGGTTGGAATCGAAGTGCCAAACAAAACAACTGCCACCATCAGACTGCCGGAACTTTTGCAAGCTTTGGAATTTGAAAATAGAAAATCAAATCTTTTGCTGGCTTTGGGAAAAGATGTGAGCGGAAATTATATCTTTGGAGATCTCAAGAAAATGCCTCATTTGCTGATTGCTGGATCAACCGGTAGTGGAAAAAGTGTTTGCGTCAATACGATTCTGATGTCGATGCTATACCAAAATTCTCCTGAAGATTTGAAATTGATCTTGGTTGATCCAAAAAGAGTTGAGCTCACTCCATACAATGGAATCCCTCATTTGCTCACCGATGTGATTGTGGAAAATGGCAAAGTTCTCAGCGCCTTGAAATGGGCGATTGGTGAAATGGAACGTCGCTACAAGATTTTGCAAAAAGTCGGGTCCAAGGACATCACTTCTTTCAATAAAAAAGCTGATAGCGGTGAAATGTTCAAAAATGTCAACACTGAAACTGGTGAAATAACCGAAGAAGGCGTGGAAAAGATTCCCTACATCGTCATCATCATTGATGAGTTGGCTGATCTCATGGCCTCGCACGGAAAAGAAGTTGAAGGAGCCATCATACGTCTGGCTCAAATGGCTCGCGCAGTCGGAATCCATTTGATCTTGAGCACCCAAAAACCGATCGTGACAGTCATCACGAGTCTCATCAAATCAAACATTCCAACCAGAATCGCTTTCAGAGTTCCATCATTGATGGATTCGCGCACTATTCTTGATGCCAGTGGCGCAGAAAAATTGTTGGGCAATGGTGACATGCTTTTCTCTGCAGCTGAAGCGGTTGATTTGAGACGTGTGCAAGGAGTGTTCGTTTCCGAAGAGGAAGTCAAAAGAGTTGTTGATTTTATCAAAAAACAAAAATTTGAAAAAATCGAAGATGATTTGGATGATGAAATCATGCAGGAAGAAGCGAGGCCCGAAGGCAATCGCAACGGCGAGGCAAAAACTGTCCAATATGCTGACAGGATCGATTTCGATTCCATTGAAGCCAGTGACCAGGAAGACTCTTTGTATGATGAAGCCAAAAAGATAGTCATACAATCAGGAAAAGCATCCTCATCGCTTTTGCAAAGAAGACTGCGAGTCGGATATTCAAGAGCGGCGCGTCTCATTGATATGCTTGAAGAGCGTGGTATAATTGGCGCATCGGATGGAGCCAAACCTAGGGAAATTTTGGTGGGCAACACTGATCAGCCGAAATATGAAGACGCTGCAATTGATCAGGTAGCCCGAGACAAATGGCAAATGTAAAATGTTTATAATTTTATGGTTCGATTCACAACAAAAAAAATAGATTCATTGACTCTGGGTGAGCGCATGAAAAAAATCAGAGATGAGCGCAGGCTCAGTCTTTCGGAAATTTCCAAGCATACGAAAATCCAAATCAAATATCTTGAATATATCGAAGATGGAACTTATGCAAAACTTCCGGCGGATGTGTATGTCAAAGGATTTTTGAGAAGCTATGCGCTTTTCATGGGACTCAATGAAGTGGGCTTGATAAAACAATTCGAGAGGGAAAAGGGCATCCACAAAAACATCAAAAAAATTGTTGATGATGATAGTGCCGGAGCGCCCATCAAATTTTCGAGTTTCGTGGTCACCCCAAAGATGATCGTGGTCAGCCTGATCCTGCTGATTGTTGCTTCAAGTTTCATCTATCTTTATGTGCAGGTGAACAATTTCGTTTCCAAGCCTCGTTTGCTGATAATCACGCCGACAGACGGCGCGAAAGTCAGCGGCAATTCAACGCATGTCACCGGCATCGCGGAAAAAGATGCGCTGGTTTTCATCAATGAACAACCTGTCTTAGTCAATGAAAAAGGTGAATTCAGTGAGGATGTCGGTTTGAAGACGGGACTTAATGTCATCAATGTGAAAGCTCGCAGCAAATTCAACAAAGAAGCTGTCGATTCGATTTCGGTCAATGCTGATTTTCAAAGTCAGGTCAATGAGCAGCCAAGTGATGTCAGCAATGAGAATTCTGGTGACCAGGCATCGCCAGTGCAATCGTTTGAGCCAGTAAAAATGGATGTATATGTAAGTCCCAATCCGACTTGGATGTCCATTGAAGCTGATGGCAATCTGGTTTACAGTGGCGTACTGCTTCCGGACAGCGTGCAAAGTTTCAATGCCAAGCAATCCATCAGTGTGACATCAGGCAAAGGCAGTGAGACTTTCGTGAAAATAAACGGCAAGGATCTGGGCGCTTTGAGCAGTGATGGCACGGTTGTACGCGACGTGGTCTATGATGCGCATGGAAAAGTTGAAAACAAAAAATAAGCATTTCGTGCTTGAAAACATACAACTTGTCACAAATGAATTTTTTCATTCACTGACTTGATTGTAATTATAAAAAATAATAATTTTGTTGGCTAATAAGCTGAGAAGCTAAAGCCTAAAAAAGATAAAAATATGGCATACGCAGCAAAAGAAAAAAAAGCTCAAAAGGATGCAGTAGAAAAACACAAACAAGCTGACAAGAAAGATATCGATAAATTGGTGGATGACATCCAGGAAAAATTTGGAGAAGGGATGATCATGAAACTGGGCGACGTGAAAAAGGTTGATGTGGAAGCCATTCCGACCGGTTCAATCTCTTTGGATATTGCCACGGGAATTGGCGGTGTGCCCAGAGGAAGAATCGTGGAGATCTATGGGCCTGAGTCATCAGGAAAAACAACTTTGACCTTGCACATTGTGGCCAATGCTCAGAAAAATGGCGGAACAGCTGCTTTTGTGGATGCCGAACATGCCCTTGATCCGGAATATGCCAAAAAGATTGGTGTGGATATCAAGAACCTTTTGGTTTCCCAGCCCGACACTGGTGAACAAGCTTTGGATATTGTGGAATCACTGGTGCGCTCAAGCATGGTGGATGTGATTGTGGTTGACTCCGTGGCTGCCTTGGTACCGAAAGCTGAAATTGAAGGGGAGATGGGTGATCAGCATGTCGGTCGCCAAGCACGCTTGATGTCGCAAGCACTCAGAAAATTGACTGCCATCATTTCACGTTCCAACACGACTGTGATTTTCATCAATCAGATCCGCATGAAAATCGGAGTTATGTTTGGCAATCCTGAAACGACAACCGGTGGACAGGCGCTCAAGTTTTATTCTTCAGTTCGAGTGGAAGTCCGCAAAGCTGCCCAGATCAAAAAAGGCGAGGACGTGGTTGGAAATCGCGTAAAAGTAAAGATTGTGAAAAACAAAGTTGCGCCACCATTCAAGACTGCGGAATTTGACATCATGTATAACGAAGGAATTTCCTTGGCTGGAGATTTGCTTGACGCAGGTGTGAAGTTTGAAGTGGTGAAAAAATCTGGAAACTCACTTTCATATGGTGACATCAAACTTGGAGCTGGTCGCGAAAGTGCTAAGGCATTTTTGAAAGAGGACAAAAAAACTGCCGACAAAATTTTCAAAGAAATCGCCGAGAAAGCAAGAATAGCAGTGCTCTAAATAGTTTAAAATCAAATTGTTTGGAAATTATATGACTTACGCGTTTGTCCGAGCCAAACATCAGGTGAGGTCAGCCCAAAGATTATTTTTGTTTCATAAAAACCCGCTTATGATGAACTTTGATGTTTGGTCGAGGGCAAATGCGTAAGTCCTAAATTAGAAATTGGGAATTTGGACGCAACAAAATTGCATAAAATAATAAAGCTATTCAAATTTAACAACTTCAAAAACTTGACTTTAACTCAAAAAGGGTGTATACTGTATCTATAGAGATGAGAACCGGGTGATTTATCGCCACGGTTCTTTTCTTTTTAATAAAGGAAATAATTAATTAATTTTTGTTCGGGGGAGCAAACCCGCCTATGCTAAAAGCTTCGGCGAGGTAAAACAAAAAAACCAGTCTTTGCTGCATAGCAGCCATGGCTAGGTGAAACAAAAAAATGGAAACAACACACAAATGTCCACATTGTGACAAAAGGGCCAAGCACGAAGCCCAGCAAGAAGAATTTAATTTCGCAGTGCTTGTATCCTTGGTTCCTCTGATGGTCTTCACTTTGTTTGGACAAATTGGACTCTTCTAGGTCAAAAAATAAGAATATCAAAAAACCATCCTTGCGGATGGTTTTTTTGATGTGCATATTTTCCTAAAAACTGATTGTTATGCTCAGCTTTACCTCACCTGTCAGGAGTACCTGACATCCTCTCCTTAAAAAAGGAGAGGAAACTATTGAAGAAATTTATCTTAGGCTCTTGATACGTATTGTCCTTTTTCGGTGTTGATGATGATTTTGTCACCTTCATTCACGAAAAGGGGAGTGGTGACTTTGAGTCCTGTTTCAGTGGTCACAACTTTGTCACCGCCTGAAGAGGTGTCGCCTTTGACTCCTGGTGGAGCTTCAACAACTGTCAGGGTCACTTTGATTGGAAGTTCGATGTTCACTGGGATTTCATTGAAGTTGAGCACGCTCACCTCAGTTCCTTCCAAAAGATAGAGATATGAATCTCCGATCACATCTTTGGCCAATGAAAATTGGTCATAGGTGCTCAAATCCATGAAAACAAAACCATCTTGTTCTGCATAAAGATATTGGGCTTTGGATTTTGACATGTCAGCTTCGTCAGCTTTGTCACTGCCATTGAAAGTTTTTTCCAACACGCTTCCATTGAGAAGATTCTTGAGCTTGGTGCGAAGCACTGCTCCGGCTCTTCCAGTTTTGGAATGTTCGGCTGAAAGCACGACATATGGGGAACCTTCCCAAAGAATATTTTTTCCTGCTTTTATATCACTGATTGATAACATGCTTTAGTTATAAAGTTTGTAAAGTTCCTAAAGTTTATAAGGAAAATGCTAGGATGCAAAATTCAAATTACTTTAAGAACTTTATAGCTTTAGGAACTTTAAGAACTTATGGTCTATTTTACTACAAACGGTGCAAGTGCCATCACGCGGGCTCGTTTGATTGCTTGAGAAAGTGTGCGTTGATGTTTGGTGCAAATCCCGTGTCTTTTTGGAGGGTAGATTTTTCCTTGTGAGTTCATGAATCTGCGGATCAGATAAGCATCTTTGTAATCGATCTTATCCATTTTCTCATCGCAGAAATAACATTGTTTTCTTTCCAT
>JAQTLF010000008.1:31577-35218 GCA_028715015.1 Candidatus Moraniibacteriota bacterium
CCCATTTGCATGTTTTCCGCCACGATTTCAGTGGTTTTTCTTTCAACTCCGTCTTTGCCTGTGTAGGAACGTGTTTCCAGTCGTCCTTCAAAATATGCTTCCTGTCCCTTGGTCAGATATTGTCCGGCTATTTCTGCAAGTCGTCCCCAGATCACAATGTTGTGAAACTCAGATTTTTCCTGCTTTTGACCAGCTTTGTCATTCCAAGTCCTGTTGGTTGCAATTCCGATGGTGGCCACGGTTTGTCCTGATGGGGTGGTGCGGATTTCAGGATCCCTGGTCAGTCGTCCGATGAGTTGAACTTTGTTTAAATTCATACCATGTAACATGTAACATGTAGCATGTAGCATAAACATTATTTTATTTTGTCTATGCACTTGCTGTATGTTAGATGTGCTTATGTTTAAATGTTTGTATGTTTATATGTTCAAGAGTTCATCAAGTTGCTTGTCGATGTTTTTTGATTGTTCTTTGGAAGTTTCAACTTTTTTGGCGACTGGTGAAGCTGCAACTGTGGCTGCTGGACGTTGAACTGGACGTTGCGGACCGCGTGAATTGTTGTCACGTCTGTCAGTTCTTTGTTGCGGACGTTGTGGCGCTGGTCTTTGAGCGCTCATTTCTTGGGCTTTGCGGCGATCTTTGGCTCCAAGGTCTGGAAGATCGGTTGTTTTCACAATCAAGAATCGCAAAACATCATTGTTCAAATTCAATTTGTTGGTGATGGCTGCAATTCCAAATTCTTTTTCTCCATTGGCTTCATCTGCCCAAAAATCGATTTCAGGAAGTTCGAAACGTCTGGTGATATAAGTTCCTTTGTTCTGGTGCTTGATTTCATAAGCGAGTTTTCTTTTTTCGCTCAATTCTTCTCCGACCATGGTGGCTTGTTCCAAAGCCAGGATCGCATTCACTCCTTCCTTGATTGCATCAAGGTTTGCTTCTTGTCGTTCTCCAACAAGATAAAACAGTTCGTATTGCATACGCGTTTTTTTAAAAATTATTTATTAAATAAATATCCGCCCAAGGCGGACTTGTTTTTTGTGGCAAAATCAAAGATTTTGACAAAAAACAAAAAATCCACCAAACAAGAAAATCCTTGCTTTTAGTGGAGCATTCCAGCCTATCCATTCTTGGCTTAATGGCGGGCTAGATTAGGACTTTCTCAGTTGTGGATTTATTATAGCAGGTTTTGAAGATTTGGCAAGAGTCGGGCCACATGGACATTTTTTTAATAAAATTGTAGTATTAGTCATTATGAAATTTGAAATAAATTCAAAATATAAACCTGCAGGTGACCAACCTCAAGCAATTGAGCTTTTGGTGCATGGCTTGCAGCATCACAAAAAATTCCAGACCTTAATGGGTGTGACTGGATCAGGAAAGACCTTTACGATTGCCAATGTGATTGAGGCGGTGCAAAAACCGACCTTGGTGATTGCGCCGAACAAAACTTTGGCCGCGCAGCTGGTGCAGGAGTTCCGGACTTTTTTTCCCAAAAATGCGGTGGAATATTTCGTTTCCTACTATGATTACTATCAGCCTGAAGCTTACATCGCATCTTCTGACACATATATTGAAAAGGAAGTGCAGATCAATGAAGAGATTGATCGGTTGCGTCATGCGGCCACCAGCGGTTTGCTTTCAAGGCGCGATGTGATCATCGTGGCTTCCGTTTCTTGCATCTATGGCTTGGGTTCTCCTGACTATTATCGCGAGGGAACTGTGGAAGTCGAAGTCGGCAAGGAAAACAAACGCGAAAAAATCATGCAGAAAATGGTGGACATGCAATATCATCGCTCGGACATTTTGGAGCGTGGAAAATTCCGCGTCACTGGCGACACGATCGAAGTGATAACGCCTGGCAGGGAAATTGTGACACGCATTGAACTTGAAAATGGAATGGTAAGCCGCATTCAGGAATATGATTTTCTTACCGGGGAAAAATTGGGGGATCTGGAAAAAACTTTGATATATCCAGCCAAACATTTCGTGGTGCCGGAAGCCGTGATGCAGGGAGCGTTGGATGAAATTGAGCATGATAGCACCGAGCGGGTGAAATATTTCAAAGAAAAAGGAAAACTTTTGGAAGCGGAAAGGATTGAAAGGCGCACCAAACAGGATTTGGAAATGATGCGGGAAGTCGGCTATTGCAATGGGATTGAAAATTATTCACGCTATTTGACTGACAGACAAGCCGGCGAAGCGCCATATACGCTGATCGATTATTTCCCCGAGGATTTCTTGATGGTTGTGGACGAATCGCATGTGACCATTCCGCAAATCGGAGCCATGTATAATGGTGATCGCTCCAGAAAAGAATCACTGATCGAAAATGGTTTCCGTTTGCCGAGCGCTTTTGACAATCGTCCGCTCAAATTTTCTGAATTTGAAGAACACATCAAGCAAATGATTTTCACCTCGGCCACGCCTTCCAGATATGAAAAAGAAAATTCATCTGCCATTGCCCAGCAGATCATTCGTCCTACCGGTCTGATCGATCCGGAAATCGTCATCAAACCCGCCTCGACTCGCGGAGGCGACCGCTCGTCGACGCGAGGCGGGAGCGCCAAGGGGCAAGTCAAGGATGTTTTGGGTGAGATCGAAAAAGTTGTGGCGAAAAATGAAAGGGTGCTGATCACGACTTTGACCAAGAAGATGGCCGAAGATCTGACAGAATTCTTGAAGGAGAACGGAATAAAATGCGAATATGTTCATTCGGATGTGGACACGCTTGATCGCGTGCGGATTTTGGAGGCTTTGCGTCGCGGTGAGTTCGACGTTTTGGTTGGAGTGAATCTTTTGCGTGAAGGTTTGGATTTGCCGGAAGTTTCTATGGTGACGATTTTGGATGCTGACAAGGAAGGATTCCTCCGCAGTGAAACATCCTTGATACAAACAATCGGACGAGCGGCGCGTAATGTGCATGGGCGCGTTATTTTGTATGCGGACAACATTACCGGTTCAATGAAAAGAGCCATTGATGAAACGAACAGGCGCCGCGAAATCCAAATGGCTTATAACAAGAAGCATCACATCACCCCGAAGACTGTGGAAAAAAATATCAAATCGATTGTGGATCATGAGATAAATCCTCAGGTTTCAATGGATTTTTCCAAATTGGAATCACTTGAAGATATTGGCGGATATATAAAACAGAAGGAAAAAGAAATGAAAGAAGCTGCCCGCGGATTGGAATTTGAAAAAGCTGCCTTGATCCGCGATGAGATCGGACAGCTGCGCAAGTTGCAATTGAAATAGGTTTATAGTTCTCTCTGACTTTTTTTGTTTTGCCTATTTCCTTTTTCGGCACGCTTCGCAACCGAAGAACTATGATTGCTCGCTCGTCCTCGCTCTCGCTGCGGATGGCCTCAAAAGAAAACAGGCAAAGCAAAAAAACAAAAGTTAATATTTGAAACCATATCCATATATTGCGTATGACCAGAAAAAGCCTTGTGTATTTCAAAATAGCCGTGTAAAATGAGGCAAGTGTTAAAAGCACATAATTTAATCAAAAAAATAAGCATTAAGACAAATATACATGGACGAAGAAAATAAAGTTGAACAAACAAAAACAGAAGAAACAAAGGTTGTTGAAAAAACTGAGGACAAAAAAAGTTTTGGCAGTCTGCTTAAAGACAAGTTCC
>JAQTLF010000009.1 GCA_028715015.1 Candidatus Moraniibacteriota bacterium
TTTTTGACAAAAGAAAAACCCCATTAGCAATTTATATTCTCATTCGAGAATAGCATTGATTTCAATGCGCTAATGGGGTCTAACCGACACAAAGGAAAATCGGGCGACTTCTGTGAATGTTGAGCTTGGGCTCAGCAATCCTTGCCCTTAGGTCGATTTTTTCAAACTCACTCATTGGAACCATCGAATTGCTGCTTGCGCTCATTGCGTCAGCAAATCGATCTTCCACCCAACATTGAAGCTCAAGAAAATTAACCGTCTTTCTCATGGCACTCACCTCTCTCCTTTGATTTGAAGGATATTTTTAAATATCCCTTTTTAAACAACAGAAGACAATCTCTCCGTGGAAACTGTCTTCTGTTTTCAAAATACGCGCAAGCACACAATTTGAACACACGCTATTTAATTTTCCTCATCTCACTATATTCCAATTATACTCCTTTTTTGACGTTTTGTCAATAAAATGTTGTTATCTGTGGATAACTCAAATTTTATGGCTTAATGAAAGGTTTTTTACGCCATTCAATTGACTGGCGACAGAGGAGATTTTCCCTGTCGGATGGATTTGCCAGAATTTTTTCCACCACCTTCTCCATGCGCGTGCCTTGCGACCCTTTGACCAAAACGAGGTCGCCAACGCTAAGCATTTCAGCAATCTTCTTGCCGGCATTCTCCGGATCATCGAATTGGAAAATGTTGGCAGCCGGAAATCCAAGCGCAATAAGTTCAGCCACTGCAAATTTCATGCGATCCCCAACCGCCATGAAAACATCCGCCCTTTGAGCAAATATTTTTTTGGCAACTTCCCTGTGCCCTTCTTCGGTCGAATCGCCCAATTCCAACATGTCACCCAAAATCGCAATTTTTCTTTGACCTTTGAGTTCATTCAAGACATTCAATGCCGCCAAGGTGGAAATCGGCGATGCATTGTAAGTGTCATCAATGATAAAACTTCCATTGGCACCTTGGATCAGATTCATTCTGCCAGCCGGCGAATGGAAATTTTCCAAAGCTTGGGCAATGTCGATCAGATTCATTTTGAAAACAACACCAGCTGCCACTCCGACAAGAGCCGCATACACATAGTGTCCGGCCAGGATATGCCTGAGTCTCACGGGAATGTTTTTCCCGTCATAATTCAATTTGAAACTTATTCCTTCGGGCAGATTTTCCTGGTAGTTGTATACAACGTGCGAAGCGCCGACTTTGGCATTTTCAGCCAAGCCGAATGTCATGACTTGCGCCTGGGTGTTGTTGCCCATCTTGAGAGTGTTTTCATCATCCGCGTTCAAAATGGCCCAGCCGTCTTGCTTGATGGATTCAATCAAGACTCTTTTTTCCTTGGCAATGTTTTCAACCGTTTTGAAAAATTCAATGTGGCTGAGTGAAACATTAGTGACAACGCCGACCATCGGTTGGATGAAAGACATGAAATGTTTCATGTCACCTTGCCTGTCCACACCAAGTTCCAAAATCAATATTTCAGGATATCCAGGAAAAATGATGACAAAAAGCCATTTGAGAAAAATCCCGAGCCATTTGAAAACATTTCTGCCGCCACTGCCTGCTCCGATGATCGTCAGCGGAATTCCGATTTCATTGTTGTAGTTTTTTTGATTTTCACGCACGGAAAATTTTGAAGAAAGCACCGCGAAAACAGCGGCCTTGGTGGATGTTTTTCCAACCGAACCGGTGATGGCCACGATTTTCGGCTTGTGTCTTTTCAAAACGACAACAGCCATCAAGCGCAACAGTTTTTCCAAAAATATTATTTTTTTTGATTTCATGTATTTAAAAATTTTAATCTCCCGAAGTTATTATTTTCGCATCACTTTTTTTCGATTTCTTGTCTTCGGCAGGAGCAGGTGCCGGTGCGGGAGCAGAGACTGCAGCGACCGGCTGGATTGCCAACGGATCCGCGCCGTTTTGATATGTCTTGTACATCGGACTGGTGGTTGGATCCTCAGTCGGTTTCACTTTATAGTATTCTAGCAAAAATTTCATCACACTTCCAAATGTCGGCGCAGCTGAAGATTCCGCCCACTCCACACCTTTTGGATTCACGATTTTCACAATAACAACAAATTGCGGATCATTGATCGGAGCATAGCCTGCAAATGACCCGATGTTCACTCCTTCTTCATATCCTTTCGCTCCGGCTTTGGCGATCTGGGCTGTTCCGGTTTTTCCACCGACAAGAAATCCTGGCACATCCGCACGTTTGCCATGACCATTAGTCACCACATCCCTGAGCATCTGTCCCATTTTGTCAGCAGTGCTGGCAGAAATGACTTGGCGCACTTCCTGAGGTTCAATCGCTTCAGTGTGTCCGTCACTGAATTGCAATTTGTCCACAATTTGAGGTTTCATCAATGTTCCCTTGTTGGCAAGCACGGAATAACCTGCAGCCAATTGCAAAGGAGTCACCGAAATTCCTTGTCCAAATGAAGCGGTGAAAAAGTTGATGGTTGTTTTGGGATTGCTCAAATTGCGAGTGTTTCCCGGAACTTCGCCAGGCAGATCGACATTTGTTTTTTCTCCAAAACCGAATTTATCGACATAGTCAGCAAAAGTCTTGTTACCGACCAGTTTTTCAATATAGATGACGCCTGTGTTCAATGATTTTTCCAACACCTGCGTCATGGTTTGCACACCATTGGCTTTCATATCGGAATTGTGAATCTCATAGCCTGCTTCTTGCACGGCTCCTGTGTCAGTGTAGGTCGTGTCTGGTTCAATTTTTCCATCATCAATGCCGATGGCCTCAGTAAAAGCCTTGAATACTGATCCTGATTCGTATGGCTCACTCACGGTCGGATTGCTGAAACGGGAAATGTCTTCCGTTGAAGCAAAATCATTGGGATTGAAACTTGGTTGGTTGGCCATGGCTAAAATTTTTCCAGTCTTCGGATCCTCAACAATGATCGATGCGCTGTCAGCACTGAATTTTTCCATGGTCTGTTTGAGAATTTTTTCCACTTCAAATTGGACCGTGTGATTGATGGTCAAAATAAGATCAGGTCCGTCTTGAGCTTCCTGCACATTGCGATCCGACACCGCGATCCAACGACCGCGCGAATCGCCTTCCTGTTCCAACATTCCTGATTGTCCATGGAGCTTTTTTTCCCAAGATGCTTCCAGTCCATACATTCCACGAGCCGGTCCGTCCCCGCCAGAACCCACAAAGCCGACCACCTGCGAGGCCAATTCACCTGCCGGATAATAGCGGAAATTTTCAGGAGTCAGATATATGCCGGCAATTTTAGCCTCTCTTATTTTTTGAGACTCATCATCTGAAAGTTTGTGTTTGAGAATTTCAAACATGTCTTCAGGATTGCTAAATTTGTCTTTCAAAAAATTCTTGTCCAAATTCAGAATCGAAGACAATGTTTCCACCGCGCCATTGGTGTCTTTCATTTCGCGTGGAACAGCATAGACCATCTGCAACTGCCTGTTCACTGCCAATGGATATGGCTGCCCTTCATCTTGCAAAAAAATCTCTCCCCGTTTGGCCTGGATTTCAGTGCTGCTACTGTGTTGATTTTCTGCCAATGCCACATATGCTCCATGTCTGGCAACTTGCAAAAAATATAGTTTGCCAACTATGCTGAACGCTATGAAGAAAATAAAAAAAACCAAGCCGTTTATTCTCCAGTTTTTTTCTGAAGTTTGGTGGCTTGACTGTGACGTGCGTTTTATCATTTTGGTCTTATTCATGGCAGTGTATTTCTAGATCTTACGGTGTACATTTTCAAATTCATTTTGCATTATAGGCAACGGTCGGACTTTCTTCAAGATATTTCACATTGGCTGCCGGCGCCATGTTCAATTGCTTGGAATTTTCTTCGATATTGTACAAAGATTTCAATTCCGCTTCCTTTATTTTCAGAGTTCCATTTTCTTTCTGTTGTTTGGCAATTTCCTGCTCGGCATTGCGAATAGCAATGCCTTTGACAGCAGTTTGATTGACCGAATATATATAGAAAAGCCCTGAAAACACCGTGCAGGCAAGCACAACAAGCACCGGGCTTATGAAGCCGGCATTGCTTAGTCTTGGAGCAATTTTCACGCTCTCTGTTTTTCTTTTTATTTTTGGTTGCCAGTCACAGGATTGATTCCTGATGACAACAGTTCTTTTAGTCATTTCTCATGGCTCCCCCCCAGAGAAATTATTGGTTTAATTTTTTTCAACTACTCGCAACTTCGCGCTTCTTGCACGAGGGTTCCCGGCAACCTCGCCGTCACTAGGCACGATCGGCTTTCGTGTGACAAGATTGATCAGGGCTGTTTTTTGGCAACGACACACTGGAAATTCAGGTGGGCAAATGCATCCCCTTGCATTTTCCCTCAGTGCGTATTTTACCAAAGCATCTTCACCGGAATGAAAGGTTATAACAGCCAGCCTTCCTCCGGGCCTCAACATTTCAACTGCCTGAGAAAGAAACGAAGCAAGTGTTTCAAGTTCCTGATTCACTTCGATCCTTAACGCTTGAAATGTTTTTGTGGCTGGATGTATTTTTTTTCTCTTGTATGATCCAGGCACTGACCGATCAATGAGCTCCACCAATTCGCTTGTGCGTGTGAACAATTTTTCCGCTCGCGCCTCAATGATGTTTTTCACGATCGAGTGGGCGTATTGCTCATCACCAAATTCCTTGAGAATCCTGAGCAATTGTTGTTCATCATAGGTATTGACAACATCTGCAGCAGTCATTCCTGAGCTCAGATCCATCCGCATGTCCAATGGAGCATCTCCTTGAAAACTTATTCCTCTTTCCTTGTCAGCAAGCTGATCAGATGAAATTCCCAGATCTGCCAAAATTGCATCGACTGATTTGATGTCGATTGAAGTTAGTCTATCTTTTAGAGCCGCATAGTTGTCATGGAACAATTTAATGCTTTCTCCAGACATGGCAGCTTTCCCAACTTCATTTCTCTTTTCAAAACGATCAATGGCATCTTGGTCGCAATCAAAGGCGATAAGTTTTCCTTTTGGTCCGATTTTCTTAAGAACTTCCAAACTGTGTCCTCCGCCACCCAAGGTCGCATCCACAACGATCATGCCTGGCTTCAAATTCAACGCTTCAACTGTCTCTTTCAGCAATACGGTCTTGTGAATGCTTCGCATTAATTTCCAATTTCCAATTTCCAATTTCCAATCAATGACCAATTTCCAATGTTTAAATATTTAAAAAAATTTAATTATTGAAAATTCACTAAAAATTGAAAGTTGTGAATTGAAAATTTTTCTTAGTAAATTCCTAATTTTCCCAATTGCTCGGCAATCTCATCGGTGTTTTCTTCAGCCTTTGTCTTGTATGTTTTCCATTTCTCTTCATCCCAGATTTCCAAACGATTAAAAAGTCCAGCCACTGTCACATTCTTGTCCAAGCCCGCATATTCTTTGAGATATTCCGGAAGCAAAACTCTTCCTTGACTGTCGATGTCAACATCGACTGCTCCTGCCAACATCAAACGGACAAAGCTTCGTGTTGTCGACTCCCCCATCGGCAACGTTCCAAGTTTTTCCGCCAACTCTTTCCAAATCTTGGCCGGATATACAAACAAACATTTGTCCAACCCGCGAGTCACCACGACTTTTGTTCCAAGTTCTTTGCGGAACTTTGAAGGAAGCGCCAGGCGCTTTTTCGGATCAATATTATGTTGGTATTCTCCTATAAACATATATTTCCACACATTTACCCACTTTCCTACACCACAATGTAATATTACTCCACTAACCACCGCCCGTCAACACATTCAAACCAACAAAAAAGAGGCTTTATTCAGCCCCCTTTTTGAGTTATGCACACCCTTACAGGGTATTTTTTGTAATTTATTTCAATTTCAAATAATATTGTCTTTTCTTTTCTTCGAACCTTTCAATGGCGTAGCGCAGGGTTGTGCGTGGCATGATAGCAATATGTTTTTGGAGAAATTCCTCCTCATTTTTTTGCGAGCAACGTTTGCCAATTTCACGCAGCATCCAACCGACAGCTTTGTGGATGAGATCATGCTCATCATGCAAAAGTTTTTCCGCAATCTTCAATGCCCAATCACTTTTACCATGATATATGAATTGGAACGTGGCCAAAATCGCAATGCGCCGCTCCCAGAGATTTTTTGAAACAGCAAGCTTCAGCAAAATATCCTTGGGCTTTTCTTGCAAAAAAGCGCCGACAATTTTTGGCGCAGTCAAATCCACCAAATCCCAATTGTTGATGTGCTTAGTGTTTTTCAAATAGAGCTTGAATATTTTTTCTTGAATTTTTGCATCGCCCTTTTGAAATTTTTCAACCAAGATGAAAAGTGCCAACAATCTTTCTTCATGGAATTTTGATTGCAAAAGTTTCTGCACTTCGGCAACTTCCATGCGGGCATATTTTCTCACCAAGTTTCTGGTTGTCGGCACCATGACGCCCAAAAAAACATCGCCTTCAGCATACTGCCCTTTGCCGGTTTTGAAAAATCTTGCCAAAAGTTTGGCCTTTTCATGATTTGCCGAACTGCGCAATTCTTTTTGTGCTTTTGTATACATATTTTTTGATCCTATTGCAAACCGCCGTAGGTGCTTGAAATGGTGCTGATAGCATATGGTAAAACAAAAGCCATAGCAATAAGCGGCAAGGCAACTGTCACCACGGTCACCACCAATGTCCAAAGAAAATATTTTCTCAGTTTTTCCACGGAAACATAGATGGCATCTATTTTCACTTGCTGCTCTTCGATTTTTTTGATCAATTCTTCCATGGTTTTAATTTTAAAATTTTAGTTAATATATGACTTACGCGTTTGTCCGAGCCAAACATCAGGTGAGGTCAGCCCAAAGATTATTTTTGTTTCATAAAAACCCATGTATGATGAACTTTGATGTTTGGTGAGGGCAAATGCGTAAGTTCTATAATATTTGAAACAATTGAAGAATAAAATTTTCAAAAATTTTAATTCTTTAATTGTTTTTAATCGCCTTGTTCATCTGCATTTTCGCAATGGTCATGCGAATTTTTTCATAGGAAATTTCTGACGGCAAAATTGTTTTGAGCGGTCCCAATCTTTCACAACTTCCCTCTTTTTCAATCGCAGACAAAATTTTCTTTTCTTCAGCCGGCGTCAGATGTTCATCGATTCTGAATTCTCCCCCATTCAAATACCAATCGATCAAATGATTATAAATCGTGCTCACACCCAGTGAACGTATTTTGGCGATTTTTTCAGGAGCATAGTTTTGCTTGTACAAATTCGCAGTTTCCAAAATCGTGCCGCCAAGAAAACCTTTGGATTTTCTTGCTGCCGCTCTTTTTTTCCTGCCGGTGTCTGCGGATATTTCTGATTTTTCCCATTTGTAATTCAGACACACATCGCAACCCTTGCAATTGCCGGAATGTTTTGCCACTGCCGGATCACCGAAATATTCCAACAGCAAAAGTCTTCGACATGTTTTTTGCAAAACATATTCTTTCATTTTGTTCAATTTGTCATATTTCACATCAATAACCTGTTGTGATTCGGACCAGCTTTTTCCTTGCGATTTCATGTCATTTCGGCTGGTCATGATGAAAAAATTGTGCAGACTGGCGTCGCTTTTGGAATGCAACAAAATGCAAAATGCATTCTCGCCATCTCTCCCGGCCCTGCCAGCTTCTTGATAATATCCCTCCGGAGTTGCTGGCATGCCCACATGGATCACGAAGCGGATGTCGGCTTTGTCCACTCCCATGCCGAATGCGATCGTGGCCACAATGACTTTGAATTTGTTTTCCATGAAGTCATTTTGAATCTGACTTCTTTTTTCTCCAGTCATTCCTGCATGATAGGCTGCGGCGTTCACACCATTTTCCTTGAAAAATCTCACCAGCTCTTCAGTTTCTTTGCGTGTGATGGCATATATGATTCCTGAACCGGCAATGGATTTCACGATCCTGAGCGCTTCTTCGATCCTTTCTTTTTTCTTGAGATTTTCGCGCACAAAAAATTTCAGATTGGGTCTGTCAAATCCGCGCACAAAAACTGCCGGATCATCCAAGGCCAAGCGCTCAATGATGTCATCTTTCACTTCAGGAGTGGCCGTGGCAGTGAAGGCCGCCACAATCGGACGCTTCTTGAGCATGGCAATATATTCTTTGACTGCCAGATAGTCGGGACGGAAATCATGACCCCATTGCGAAACACAGTGCGCCTCATCCACTGCCAACAAATACACATCCAACTCGGCAAAAAGTTTTTGGAATTGCCGATTGCCAAAACGTTCAGGCGCGATGTAGACAATTTTCGTTTTGCCGTTTTTGATGTCGGACATCCTTTGATCAACTTCATCAAAAGAAAGCGAACTGTTGATATAGGTGGCTGAAATTCCTCGAGCATTCAAGGCGTCAACTTGGTCTTGCATCAGCGCGATAAGCGGAGAAATGACAATAGAAATGTTTTCATGCAAAATCGCAGGAAGCTGAAAACAAAGTGATTTTCCTCCTCCGGTCGGCATCAAAGCCACCACGTCTTTCCCCGCGATGATCGCCTCGACAACTTCTTTTTGCCCAGGTCTGAACTCGGCAAAAGAAAAATATTTTTCCAATTCTTTTTCAAGCATGAATGCAAGCATTTAAACATTTAAGCATACAATCATTTAAGCATATAAACATGCAAACACAAAACATTTACTGGCAACAAAAGACGAGGCACTGCCTCGTCTCTGCATTTCGTGTAAATTTGTATCTACCTGAACAACCCTCTCGTCATCCAGCCAAACACTCCTGTCTGGAAAATATGTTTGAATTCTTGCAGTCTGGAAACTGCGTTTTGAGTTGTGGAGAGATAAACTCCATAAGTTGTGTCCTTAATTTTCATGAGTCCCATCTTCTGCAGAACTGTTTGCAAAAGTCCCACATCCTGGCCACGGGAACCCAGTGATAGATTTCTGGTAAATGTTTGTTCAGTTTTTTTGAGCCATTTTTGGGCTGATTTGAATTTTTTGGTAAGAGTGTTGGATTTCTTTTTGGCTTTGTGATTTTTATGACTTTTATGATTATCGTCATTTGAAACAGTTGTTATAGTTGAAGTTGGAGCTGTTGTCGGAGCTATTACTGGAACTACAGCCTTGTCTTTGGTGGCGGCAAACTTGGTGGCATGGGTTGTTTGGAAACTGCAGATTCCACCTGTAACCGTGCAAGAAGTTTCTTGATTCCAAGTTGTTTCATTTTCTTTTTGATACAAAACTGTCAGAGTTTGACCCTTGTATGAATCCCCCACATTGATGTCGATGGTGATCGGTTTGGAAAAAGTCAGGTTGAGATTGGGAATTCCAAATTTGATGGCTTTGATTGAATCCATGCTGGTCAGATTGTCAGCTGTGGTTTCTGCGGATATTATCTGAGTCAAATCCAGATTACCTCCGCCTGTTTTGGTCATTTGGGTTTCTTGTGGAATGATGACTGAAACATTTTGAGTGTTAATAGTGTAGTTGGCATTAAAGGTAGCCTGGGTTGTCTGAGTCGGGTCGGTGCCAATAATTGAAATTGCTCCAGCTGAATAGTCAGCAGGGATTTGATTCGTATTAGTGATTGTTTTGGTTTTTGAAATTGAAAAATTGATTATGCTGGAGTTGCCGACTGCGTCTGTGGCAATGAGAGTGTAGTCACCGACTGCGAAAATGTCGCTGCCTGAAGTGTAAGCGTTGCCATTAAGAGTGGCTGTGCCATCACTGAAAGTCGGATTTTGAGTCACATAATATGTTTGGTTGTTAGTAACACCAGTGATTGTTGGCGGGGTCGTGTCGATGGTGTATGTTTTGGATTTTATCGTTTCTGAATTTCCGTTTTTGTCTTGGGAGAAGAATTTGAGAGTAGTGGTTGTTGAAATTTCTATCGGAATTGAATATTGAGTTGAAGATGTGGTTGGGTCACTTCCATCAATGGTGTAATATGTTTTGTCGCAGCCGACACCAGTGCTGTCATCGCATGTAAGCGTGATGTTTTGTGTGTTGTTGTATGTGCCTGTGTTTATGTTGGCGGTGGTGGTTGGGGCTGTTGAATCTTGAAATTCATAGGCGCCGATGTCCCAATTGGCGCCTGATTTTGGATTGCCTGCGTAGTCTGAAGTCAGCCCCACATCAGTGCCAGCGTTGATGGCGGGAGAGGTGTTTTGGAGGGTGAAAATATTTGCACTGGAATTTGTAAAAAATGGATTTGCATTTTTACTATGCAATTCATTTGTTGAATGATAAGTTAACCATGAAATATTATTTACCTCATCAGTACTATAAAATTTATTCTCATCAAGAGGATAATAAAGATTATAATCAAGAACAGTATACGCACTATTTGCAGCATTTGTTATTTCCCGTGGCTTACCTGCACCAGAAATAGTATTTTTAATTGTTACACTACCAGCTGACTTGCCACCACTCATATATATATTTCCTCTTGTTGAGGGAGTTGTCACTGTATTGCCATTAAAGATATCCCCCACCGCATAACCATTGGCCCAACTGATGTTATTATAAAAAATATTGGTTCCCGTGCTCACATCACCAATTCCTGTCGTATAGTTGTGATGAGCAATACAATAATAACATTTTACGTTTGTAGCATTATTGTGAGGCAAAAAACCAGCACCATCATATATAACATCAACTGTTCCATTGTAAGATGCTTCACTGCGCCAATACGTTATATTATTAACTGACATTGAAGCAAGAAAACCAATATGCTTATTATTATCTGCCCTACAATTATTATAAGTTATATTGTACGATGTATCTTTTGCGATAAATCCCTGCGCAAAATTATCATTTGCTGTACAATTATTATATGTAATGTCATGAGATGCTCCATATGCTGCGAAACCAGAATCTGTGCTATTTGTCATGCTACTATTACTCGCCGTTATGTTTGATGAATCAGTAAAGATGAAACCTGCCCCCAATGAAGCTGTAACATTATCAATAATTCCAGTATTAACATTTGCCAGCGAAATGCCTGCTACTGACGGAACATTGGTTATGGTAACGTTGGATCCAGAAACAGTAACAACGCCAGACAATGTTGAATTATTCACCGTTATAATTGAACCGTTTATCGACACACCAGGATTAATGATTGAATTTTGCAAAGTTATAGTGCTGTTATTTGCATTTGTAAGATTAATACCACTCCTGGATAATGTGCCGCTTATCAAATTAACATTGTCAAACAAAACATTGCTTAATATACTACTGGACCAAATATTATAACCATAGCCACCCATATTGCTGGCAATATCTTTAAATTGAAGGTTAGAACCAGCTTTTATTATCATGCCTATATTAGTTGATGCTGCCGTACCGATATAATTATAAGTAAGACCCTTGATTATAACGTTTGATTTAGCGTTCGTATCTATAAGATAACCAGAGGTAATTGCGATTATAGGAACCTCGCCTGATACATTAGCGTAAGTAATTTCATTCCCAACAGCAGAACCACCCGAAGGCAAAGTTAGCATCGTTGAATAATTTCCACCTTGGCTACTAAAAAGAACCGAATCTCCAGATGAAAAAGTGCATGAATTGACTTGTGCCATATTGAGCGCTGTCCCTGCAGCATTAGAACTTGTCGCATTTGCTTTATTAGCACAAGTTACTGCACCATCAGCTCTTACATAATACGTCGCTGCACTCGCCTTTCCACTAAAACCAAAAAACAATCCCAAAAAGAGGATTGCGAATGCAAGACTGGAAATTTTTGAATTCTTTTTTAATCCGCAGGACTCATCGAGAGAGAGAGAGAGAGAGAGCGTTTCATTAATTTTATTTTAAACATATTGTTTTCAAGTATTATTTTCCTACCTAAATTATATCACAAAAATCTATTTCTGTATTTTTTTCAATATTTTCCTATCTTCCGACTTGATCTTTCTTTCAACTTTTTTCACATCTTCCTCTGGTGACAAATTCTCGGGAGTGATTCCACGACTTTGCAAGGTTTTTCTGATGGTCAAATTGTTTGTGACATGCTCATTGGAAATTTCATTTTCGGTTCGCATGTTTTTATCTTTGGCATTGAAAATCGTGATCTCCGTGGCAAAATCTTTGGCCTTCAAAAGAATCGTTGGCATGAAATCAGCCAAAGGTTTGGTTTCTTTTATCCCCCATCTTACTTTCATCTCCTGCGTGGTTCTGTTAAAGAGTGCCTTATCGCCTTTGCTACGGATAAAAGCGAAGTTTCGATTATCACCAGTTTGTTCAAAAATAACGCCGGAAAGCTCCTTTTCTGTTTGCGCCAATTTCTTTCGAGCCTGAACTCTTTCCGATTCCAAAATTCTTTGCTCGATTATTTCAAATTTTCGCGTCTGCACCGCAAAATATGTCTGAGCAAAAGCCACCGCTTCCTTTTTTGAATCCCCGTTTTGAGCAATAAGGTATGCTGCATAGCGAGTGAGCATGATGTCACCGATCTCTTTTTGTGCTCCTTTAGGCATTTCTATCATTTTGTTGACGTCAACAAAATGATCAGAAACGGCCTGCCTGGAAATTTCACAAGCGGTTTTTGCCCTTGAAATCACATTTTGAAAATTCCGCCATTCATCATAGCCCAGCAAATGCTGCAAATCGCGAGCCAGCCAAAATTCCAAACCATCATCAGTTTTTTTACCTATTGATTCAAAATTTTCCGTCAAGATTTTTATTGTTTCTTTTTCCATATTCGTTTTTTTATTATACCATAAACAAAATTTTCAAAACAGCGACAATTATGCATAACAAAAAACAAGGTTTCCCTTGTTTCAATGTTTGAATGATATATGTGCGTAGGACTATTTCACGTCGATTATTTTGTAGGAAATAACTCCTTTTGGAGTTGTCACATCAACAACGTCTCCGGCATTGTGACCCATGAAAGCTTTTCCGAGTGGTGATTCGTTGGAGATTTTAAAATTGGCAGGATCAGCTTCGTTTGATCCCACGATTGTGAATTCCATCTTGGTTCCATTGAAATCAACTTTAACAACAGAGCTCATCTGCGCACCGCGTTTGGAATCATCCCTTTCCACAACTTGTGAATTTTTGATGACCATTTCAAGTTCGCTGATGCGTGACTCATTTTCATTTTGTTGTGATTTTGCTTCAGCATATTCAGCATTCTCGCTCAAATCTCCCTGCTCCTTGGCTTCTTTGATTGCTCCAGCAATTTCCTGTCTCAAGCGGATCTTGCGATCTTCAAGTTCATCGTTAAGTTTTTTCAGTCCTTCTTTGGTAATAAATCGCACCATGACTTTTAGTGATTTTAGTGATTAAAAAATACCGCTCAACAACGGCAAAAATCATACTTTTTTATGATTTGAGAACACATACATGATATCCGAAAGATGCCGCGCTGTCAATGGGTGGCATCTTTCAGAAAAAATTGATATTTTCCTAGAAAAAACCTTTGATTTTGCTCAATATTTCCGGGCTGAAAATTTCCCTGACTGTGATGAAGAACATCAGTGAAAGCAATATCAGCATTCCGACAGAATGGAAAACTGTTTCAACTTTTTGACTAACCGGCGAGCCTTTCATTTTTTCAATCAAAATGAACAATATTCTGCCTCCATCCAAGGCTGGGAATGGCAAGATGTTCACGATTGCCAAATTGACACTGAAAATCGCCACAAATCTAAGCATGAAAACAAATCCCAGAGGAATTATCTGCCCGGTGAAAATTGCCAACTTTACAGGACCCATGACTTCCACTCCGGCATTCTGCCCATGGAACAATCCGTAGAAAACTTGGCCGATCATCATCAACATGTTGCCCATTTCTTTCAGTCCTTCCCAAAATGATTGGATGAAAGAATATTTCTTGGTGATGACTTCGCCCAAACTGGAAATTCCCAAGGCTCCCTTACCTGCTTCAATTTCTGTGCGCGGAGTTCCAGTGAGTGAAAGCTGTTGATTCCCTCTTTGGACAACCAAGGTCACTTCCTTGCCACGATTCTCTGCAATATATTTTTGAAATTGCTCGACTGTGGCAAAAGTCGCCCCTTCTCCATTTTGGGAAACTGTATCACCGATTTTCAATCCCATTTTTTCAGCCGGAGAATTTTGTTCGATTCCTTCAATCAAAATTTTGCTGCCGGCAGTGTTTTCTCCTGTGACATCCTGATATGAACCGATCATGAAAGTTGCCGAAAGCAAAACCCAAGCCAACAGAAGATTCATGGTGACGCCTGCTGCCAAAACTTTGATCCTGATCCAAGCTGATTTTGAAGTGAAGCTGTCAGCTTCTTTTTTGCTGCCGCCATCCTCGCCTTTTATTTTCACAAATCCGCCAATCGGAAACCAATTCAAAGAATAAATCGTGTTTTTTGAAACGATTTCTTCTGAACCTTTGACGATTTTCCATTTGTTGGTTTTTTCATCCAAATAGCATCCGATGGCGCGTGGCGGAAAACCAAATCCGAATTCATCCGCCTTGATGCCATTTCTCCTGGCCACCACGAAATGTCCAAGCTCATGGACGAAAACCAATATTCCCAAAATAACAAGAAAGACTAGCAAAGTAAGCATTTATTTTTTTATTAAGATTAATGAAATTTCAAAGATTTTAAATCTCAAATCCCAAATCTAAATTTCAAATAAAATCTCAAATCTCAAATCCGAAATTTGAAACATTTGGATTTTGATCATTTATTTGACATTTGTCATTTTGATTTTGGATTTTCTTCAATTACACTGTCATAATTTCCACTTCTTTTTTGGCGCGGATTTCTTCGATTTTTTTGTTGTATTCATCCACGATTTCTTGGACTTTTTCCTTGGCCTTGAATTCATCATCTTCTGAAATGTCCCCGGCCTTTTCAGCATCTTTGACTTCTTTCAGCACATCCTCACGAATCGAACGCACTGCGATGCGGGCTTCTTCAGCTTTTTGATTCAAAACTTTCACCATTTCCCTGCGGCGATCCTCAGTCAGCATCGGAATGTTTATGCGCACCAAAATTCCATCATTCATAGGATTCAAATTCAGATCAGATGAGCGTATGGCTCCCTCAATGGCTGCCAATGCTCCACGATCCCATGGTTGGATGGAAATGGTTCTCGGTTCCGGAGTGTTGATGCTGGCAATCTGCTTGAGAGGTGTCTTGGCTCCATAATAGTCAACCAACAAATCTTCCACCAATGAAGGGTTGGCTCTGCCGGTTCTGATCTTTCCTGCCTCGCCTTTGAAATGCTCGATTGAACCATCCAGATTATCTTTGTGCAAATTTATAATGTCGTTGTACATACGCTAATTAATTTTAAATTTTAAATTTTAAATTTGAAATTATTTCGTTAAAAACTTCTGAGACCTGCATAAATCCTGGCTGTATTTATTTGATCATATTTCAAAACACTTATTTCTTTGGAAGTGTCCAATTGGAATGTGGTCCATTTTGCGCCACTGTCTGTTGATTTGTATAGCGCTTTGGATGAAGAGTACATGATTTCTTTGGAATTTTTCGGGTTGACCGCAATGACCCTAACAGGAAAAGCTTTGGAACTTTCGATCAGGTTCATGGGACTCCAGGTTTCTCCTGAGCGACGGAAGATTCCTTTGTCCGTTCCCACATACACCACACCGCCCAAATATGGGTCGGTCACAAGACTATATACGCTGGAAGTGCGACCTGCTGTGTCAATTTTTTCCGTGATGTTTTCCAAAGTGGCGCCGCCATCTCTGGTTTCAATAACACCCAACTGGAACACTCCGAAAAACAAATGGGCACTATTGGCCGCATCAAAACCGATGCTAATGATGGGACCGGCAAGATTTTCACTCATTTTCAAGTTGACCCAAGAGTGTCCGCCATCTGTTGTTTTGATGATCACACCTGCATTTGTTCCGGCATACAAAATTTGCGGATTGTTCTGATCGATTGCCAGAGCTGAAATTATTGTCCCGTCTGACGGCTCAGTGTAGATTTCTTTCCATTCCTGTCCTTCGGCAAGTCTTTTGAAAATTTTAGCCCTGCCATTGAAAACACCGCTGCCATACATGACATCAGGATTTCTCGGATCGAAAACCAAGCCATAAGCCTTGTCAGGATAGGCCACGTTTGCCCATGTTTCTCCTGCATCTTTTGTTACAAACAAACCATTGGACATGGTGCCGATATATATGATGTTGGGATCTGTCGGATGGATCACCATCGACAACACATCGATTCCTGAGATGGTTTTCTTGTCAGTTATTTTTATCTTCGGATTCCAACTGGCTGCGCCATCATCTGTTCTGATCACCGTGGCATTGGCCATGCTTATCTTGGCATTTGGCGCAATGGAACTTGGCAAAGAGCAACCCGAAAGAAAGAAGGTTGCCAAAACAACAGGCACGATCAAAAGTGTTTTTTTCATAATTTTTCTTTTGTGTTCATTATGTATCAATTATATCAAAGAAAATAAAAAGAATCCAGGAATATGGTGTTCGAATCCCTCTGTGTACAAAAACAAAAAAATCCCCGGGAGGGATTTTCGTTTTTGTGGGCACAGAGTTTTATGTTTGCGCGTCGTTTGTTCGTCGACACTCACAAACTCCTTGTCCGCGGCAGCGCTGAAGGCTTCTAAGGTCGCATTCATCGGCGCACGCTGCGATGTCGTCCTGCTGAACGACATCTTGCTTAGCTTCTGCCGGTTCGAATCCCTCTGTGCCCAATTTAAAAACTCCCCAAGGGGAGTTTTTAAAATTCTGTGGGCACAGAGGGATTCGAACCCCCGACCATCGGCTTAAAAGGCCGCTGCTCTACCGACTGAGCTATGTGCCCGCATATTTCAACTGACAAGTACAACGATATTAATTATATCTGATATAAAAATTAAGTCAATAAGGCTTTGTGATTTTCAAAAACTTTGCGTATTGTTCCCTATTTTTCCCGTTTTTTCACGAAAACCAAAAATGCCAGAGGCAAAACCATCCAGGCAAAAGCCCACCAAGGATCAACAAAATAGCTGAAAGAATTTTTGGAAACATATTTCAAAATATCTTTAGCCGGCAAAAATGAGAACAAAACACTTAGCAACAGAACGACCTCGAAAAAACTCATCAGAAAAACTTGCCACAGCGCCATGCCTGATCCTGACTGATGGATGTCAAACAGATATTTGTTCATCAAGGTCAACAAAACCACGAATATCAAAAACACCAACACTGAAGAATTGGGGTTGAAACCCATCACATCTTTGGGAACAACACGCAGCAAGGCCAAGGAAATATAGATGTTGATCAAAAAATTGTGCAAACGAAAACGTCCGATCAAAAGCCAGAAAATCGTGCTGAGAACCAAAAGAACCAAAACCAAGGTCACCATTTCAGCCACACTGCTGGCCAATCCGAAGCTTTGAAAAAGTTTGTCCAATTGCATGAATTTTTATCTTAATGTTATATGATTATCTTAACTGTATTTAACCTTAACGGCAAGTGCTTTCGAAGTGGACAAAACAAAAAATGCACGCTACAATACTTAGTATTATGGAACATTCTGAAATACCCAAAACAATCTTTTTTTGGACGCTTGTTGTCCTTTTTTGGCTTACTGCAGGCATAATTATTGGATATGCCTTCGGCTATCGCTACAATTTTAGCAATGGAATTTTTGTTTATGGCGGCAGCGTGACACTCAAAACCACACCCCAAGAAGTCAATGTATACCTAAATGGAGTGCTGATGCCATCAAAATCATTCAACAGATTGAACAATTCCTATCATATTGGCGGAATCAAACCGGGCAATTATCTGCTTGAAGTCAAGGCGCCCAACTATCAATCATGGTCCAAGAAAATATCCGTCCACAGCGGAATCTCCACGGAATTTTGGAACATCGTGCTGACGCAAAATTCATATGCCCGCGAAGATTACGAATCTCCGGGAATCGAAAAATTCTTCATTTCCCCTCGCAAAAATCTGGCGGCCTTTTCCCAGCAAATTGAAAATGATTTCTTTGTGAAGATCTTCAATCCCGGCACACTTGAAATGACCCAGGCTTTCGATGCCAATGACTACAAATTCACCAATGATGACAAAGAGAACATCGAATGGTCTCCGCAAGCCCATCGCATCATTATCCCTGCCATCAAAAACGATGGCGGCGAGAAAAACTATTTCATTGTCACTTTGGATGGATTGGAGACGGTAAATCTCAAAGAGCTTACTGGCGCCAACAATCTCTCACATGCCCGTTGGGATCCCAAAAACAAGGATGTAATGTTCTACATGTCAGACAATGATCTCTATCACATTGATCTGAGCAATCCTGAAGACAAAAAAATGGTGGCTTCAAACATCGCCAGCTATGACCTTTCGCCCAAAGCTTTGTTCTATTTCCAATTGCCGGAAGGCATTGTCTACAAGACAAGTTTTGACGCCACCGACACACCTTTGCAAATCACAACCTCAGCGCCGCAAAACATGGGAGACAATTCCTATCAGATCATCGTATATGATGATGACCGCATCGTGTTCCTCAACAAAAGCCATGATCTGTTCATATATAACAAAGGCGAAGAAGACACCTATTTCCGAGAACTTTCCAATAATGTTTTTGGCACCCAATTTTCCGATGATGGCAAAAAAATGCTTTTTTGGAATGACCATGAAATAATGGCCTATTTCGTGAGAAAATGGGAAGTGCAACCAACCCGAAATGAAAATGAATTGATGCCGATTACCAAATTTTCAGACACAATTGAAAATGTCCAATGGACAAGGGACTATGAACACGCCCTCTTCACCAATGACAACAAGATCAAAATGATCGAGATCGACAACCGCGACCATCGCAACATGATGGACGTGCTAACCCTCAATGACAGCAGCTCCCTGCTGGTGAACAACTTCACTGATTCCAAACTCTATTACACTGAAAAAAATGACCAGGGACTCAATTCCTTGCATGCCATCTATTTCCCAGAACGCACCACATTCTTCCAAAGCCTCTTCCCAACTGGAACAAATACCGCAGCCCAAAATTAAACACAGTCATCAGTCATCAAAAAACGCATTGTGAGATGCGTTTTTTGATTGCAGTAAATTAAGAAGTAGTTCTTGGTTTTTGCTTTGTTTGTTTTCTTTTGAGGCCATCCGCAGCGACAGCGAGGACGAGCGATTGGCCGTGATTTTTGGCCAAGAGCGTGCCGAGAAAAAGAATAAGCAAAGCAAACAAAAAACCCTCATCAAAAAACACTCCCGAAGGAGTGTTTTGTAGAAATCATGATAACTAGCGTTTTGCCCACTGTGGAGCTTTGCGGGCTTTCTTGAGTCCGGCTTTCTTTCGTTCAACTTCGCGAGCGTCTCGTGTCATCAATCCAAGATCTTTCAAAGATTTCTTGAATTCAGCGTTGAATTCAACCAATGCTCGAGCAATTCCCAATCTCACAGCTTCAACTTGCCCTGTGACACCTCCACCACGCACCAATACAGTCATGGTGAACTTTCCATGCATACCAACAGCTTTGAGGGGTTGCAGCATGTTGTTTTGAAGTGAAATTGTTGGGAAATAATCTTTCATCTTCTTGTCGTTGATGATAAGATCCGTGTCCTGAGCTTTGTCATCTTCAAAAAGACGAACCTGAGCAACGGAAGTCTTTCTTCGTCCCACAGCGTAAAAATATTTGCCAGCAATTTTCTTCGCAACTTTGACAACCTTTTCAACTTTCTCTGTTTTTTCAGTTTTAACTTCTTTGACAACTTTTGCAACTTTGACAACCTTTTCAACTTTCGGCTTTGCAGCTTTCACAGCCTTAGGTTTTGCCACTTTTTCAGTTTTCTCTACTTTTTTTACTGCCATATCTTGGTCATGGAACATGGAACATGGAACATGGAACAAAAATTCCGAATCCGCATTGCATGCTATATGCTTTATGATCTATGTTATATGATTAACGCGTAACGTCTATGTGTTTGGCTGTGTGCTCGCTTCCGTCAAAGACGCTCAAGCGAAGCATCATCTTGTCTCTGAGTTTGTTTTTTGGAAGCATTCCATATACCGCATTTTGGATAACTTTTCCAGAATCTTTTGCAAGCAAATCTTTCAAAGAGATCGAAGATATTCCTCCTGGATATCCACTGAATTTGTGATAGATTTTACCTTCCAATTTGTTCCCAGTCACACGAATCTTGCCCGCATTGATCACGATCACAAAATCGCCTCCATCAATGTGTGGAACATAGTCAACTTTATTTCGTCCGCTTAGTGTCTTTGCAATTTCAGTTGCCAAGCGTCCAAGCACTTTTCCCTGAGCATCAAAGAGGTGATATTGTCTGTTCATAACTATTTCATGAGACACGTAACATGGAACATGGAACAAAAAATCTACTTTCTCACGATTTCTTTTTATAATTCCATTGCTCTATGTTCTATGCTGTATGTTCTATGATTTTTTTATACAAATTCAATTACTGCCATTTCAGCACCATCACTTTTTCTTTGACCCATTTTGATGATGCGTGTGTATCCACTGGAGCGCTGGGAAAATTTCTGGGCAAACTCACCAGAAAGTTTTTTGACAGCGATAAGTGGCAATTCTTTTCTCAAATCTCTAAGCACTGCAACTTTTTTGGTCTCATCCTTGGAAATCTTCTTTGTCTTGGTGATTATTTTGTCCACCATCGGTTTGATTTCCTTGGCCTTAGCCTCTGTTGTGGTGATTTTTTCTTTCATGATAAAACTACCCAAAAGAGTCTTAAGTAGAGCCACTCTCTGTTTCTTTACCCTGCTAAATTTTCTGCTTCTTCCAAGATGATTCATATCTATTAGTTAAAAGTTCATAAAGGTTTAAAGTTCATAAAGTTGCTTCGCATGTCGCTAAGGCGACTCTATTTGACTTTATAACTTTCGACTTTATAACTTTCTGCTTTACTGTTTTAGTGTAATTCCAAATTCTCCGATTGATTTTTTAATTTCTTTTATACCTTTGTCTCCCATTCCTTCCAAGGCTCGCAAATCTTCTTCGCTCAATTTTGCGATGTCTTTGATCTTAGAAATCTTGCCAGCTTCAAGCACATTCAGTGTTCTGGTTGAAAGATTTTTAAGTTCGCTGACCTTGATTTTCATTGGGTCTGCAACTTCCTCAGTCGCAGCAGCCACCTCTTCAACAATCACAGCTTCTTGAACCTCTTCAACCGCTTCTTCCACGATTTCGATTCCGCCAAGCACTGAGAATTGTTCAACCAAGATGGTTACAGCTTTTTTGAAAGCTTCTTCTGGAGTGATGCTTCCGTCAGTAACGATTTCAAGAGTGATCTTATTGTAGTCTGTGCGCTTTCCAACTCGCATGTTTTCAACTTCATAGTTCACACGACGAATCGGTGTGTACACAGCGTCAATCGCAATAACTCCGATTTCTTTTTCTGGTCGATTCTGTTGATCAATCGGAACATAACCCAATCCTTTGGAAATTTCCAATTCCATTTCCAATTCAACTTTTTTATCAGTCACAGTCGCAATGATCTGGTCAGTGTTCACGACTTCAACGCTTGAAGGACATTTGATTTCTTTGGCAGTAACTTTTCCTTCTCCTTTGAATTTCAAACTCACTTTAACCGGTTCATCGCTGTGCATCTTGAAGCGAATTTTCTTCAAATTCAAAATGATCTGCACTGCATCTTCCATAACACCGTCAAGTGTGGAAAATTCATGGGAAACTCCGGTGATTTTTACTGATGTGATGGCTGCACCTTCCAAAGATGCCAAAAGAACACGCCTGAGCGCATTACCAAGGGTCATACCATAACCTGGATAACATCCCATGATTTCGAACTTACCGCTCTTCTCATCAATTGGGGTGTACTTTGGTTTTTGAGGAATTGACACTGTCTGCATATCCTCTTTCTAACGGATAGTTCATCCCGATTTATTGGGACAAAAAACACGTTTTTCAATTAAAAAAGTTAAAGTGAACAAAAAATATTATTAGCGTGAATATGATTCAACAACCATTTGCGGATCAACATGGATTCCCACATCTTCGCGAGTCGGCTGCGCAATTACTGTTCCTTCCATCTTGGAAAGATTGAACTGAATCCAGCGTGGGAAATCTTTCTTATTGGTCAACACTTGGATCTGATTCTTGAAATATGCGTTGTCTTTCTTTGATTCCTTAACGCTGATAACATCACCGACTTTAACCAAGCAAGATGGAATGGTGAGTTTTTTTCCATTAACCAAGAATGCACCATGGGTCACAAGTTGTCTGGCTTGGATCGGAGAAGATGCTAGTCCCATTTTGCGAACCACATTGTCCAAACGCATTTCCAATCTGTTCATCAACAAGTCACCGGTAACACCTGGTTTGTTGGAAATTTCATCATAATGTTTGCGGAATTGTCTTTCCAAAACTCCATACATTCTCTTGATGCGTTGTTTCATTGCCAATTGTTTTCCAAATTCGCTCAAACCTCTGGAAATATTCTTTCCGTGGACTCCTGGAGCGTATGGGCGCCTGCTTATAGCACACTTGGCGCTATTGCAACGATCACCTTTCAAGAAAAGCTTTTCTTGAGCTCTGCGACATCGTTTGCATTTTGATCCTAATAAATCTCTTGCCATAAAGTAAGGTTTTAGTTTTTTAGCTTTTTAGCTTTTTAGGTAAAATGTATTTCCTAAGAAGCTGAGAAGCTAATGCCTAATAAGCTGTTAAAATTATACTCTTCTAGGTTTCTTGGCTCTGCATCCATTGTGTGGAATTGGTGTAACATCCTTGATAGCAGTAAGTTCAAATCCTTTGTTTGCCAAAGTTCTGATTGATGATTCACGTCCGCTTCCAACTCCTTTGACGAACACATCCAATTCATGCACGCCATATTTCTTGACTTTTTCAGCCACGTCATGCACAACCTGAGTTGCTGCATATGGAGTTGCCTTCTTGGCACCTTTGAATCCCAAAAGTCCGGAACTTGACCATCCAAGCATTCCACCATTTGCATCAGAAATCATCACCATGGTGTTGTTGTAGGTGCATTTTATGTGGGCTTGCCCCTTAGAGATCTGGCGCTTCAGCTTCTTTTTTTTCTTTTTTGCTTCAACCTCCACAGCTTCAACAGCCTGGGTGTCAGCAACTTCAACCTCGGTAGATTCTTCGGCCAAAATTTCTTCAGTTGTTTTAATTTCCTCTGCCATAAATATTCATGAAACATGGAACATGGAACATGGAACAAAAATTCCGAGACCAAACCATGCGTATTTATTATTGCTCTATGATTTATGCTATATGTTCTATGATCTAAGTCTTTGATTCTGATCTTCGTCCGCTTCCCATTGTTCTGCGAACATTTCCTCTTACTGTTCTACTGTTGGTCTTTGTTCTTTGACCGTTCACAGGAAGTCCTTTCTGATGACGAACTCCGCGATAACTTCCAACTTCTTTCAATCGCTTGATGTTCATTTTGACTTCATGCTTGAGTTCTCCTTCAACCTTGTATTTCTTTTCGATCTCATCTCGCAATTTGTTGGCATCCTCAGCTGACAAATCCTTTGTCCTGATTGCCTGGTCAATGTTGAGAAGTTTCAGAATTTTGCGACTTGTTGAAGGTCCGATTCCGAAGACATATGTCAAAGCAATTTCTATTCTTTTTTCATCGGGAAGATTTATTCCAGCAATACGTATCATATAATCAGGTTTCAGCTTTTTAGCTTTTTAGCTTTTTAGCTTTTTTTAAAAATTATATCTATTACATCTAAACAGCTAATAAGCCAATGCCTAATAAGCTGCCATTTTATTTATCCTTGTCGTTGCTTATGCTTCGGTGTAGTACAAATAACATAGACTTTTCCTCTACGTTTTACTATTTTGCATTTAGCGCATATTTTCTTAACTGATGCTCTTACTTTCATAAAATTTGTTTACCACCAACTACTTATAACTTTTTCTCCAGTCACTGTTGAGGCGACTGTCATTAGTTGTGAGTCTTTAGTTATTAGTTATTTACATTCTTTGAGTCACTCTTCCTTTTGTCAGATCATATGGACTCATTTCCATGAGCACGCGATCACCAGGAAGCAGTCTTATGTAGTTCACTCGCATTCTTCCGGAAATATGGGCCAGCACTTCGTGTCCATTGTCCAGCTTCACTCGAAAAGTGGTGCTTGGCAATGTTTCAATAATCGTACCTTCGATTTTTATCAATTCTTTTTCCTGTTTTGGGGCCATATTTTGAGTTACATTACAACATAAAAATAGAGGGGATTTACTTCCAACACACTATCCTCATTCTTGAAATTCAAATAGTAAGTTCCTCTAATCGGTAGACTCTATTAAGTTTTTCCAAAAACGTATAGGAATTTTAGCAAAGTATTGTTTTTCTGTCAACCCCAATAGTTGGCACATGGTGCCAATCTTGCACATGCAGCATTTTTGGCTCCAATAAGCCATTAGTTGCCCTCTGTTGCGATTTGTACACTGACCCTCTGGGCATACTGGGAAATACGCGTCACAAAGGATGGAGAAAACTCCACATTCACATTTTTTATGGTTGGATATTTGCGTAAGATTGCCGGCAGTTGATCATCAGTTTTGCCCAAAAGTTCTTTTTTTATTTGTTCGCTGTCAATAATAGGCGTTGAAGTTATTTCACTGTGAACTTTCAATTCTATGATGTTTTTGTCAAAATCAGCATTGGAAGTGCCGTATTCTATTTTGGAAATGACTTTTTTTACCTGTTTGGTGTCATTGGCGCCATTGATTGATTTTTCAATTATGGATCTGACGTCGGTTTCAGAAAAAACCAAGACTCGGACTGAGGCTGTGGCAGTGTAGTTGAATGTGCTTACCATATCGCCAACCTTCACGCCAGCCGATGATTTTGTGATTGTCACTTTTTCAGCTTCATCAAGCAGAATTTCACTGTCGGACAATCCACCTTTGATTTCCTGATTTATTTTTTCAGTCAAAGCATCCTGGGTTTTTTGCTTGGCATTGTCAATATCTTTTTGTGAGGCCACTCCGCCTGCGGAACTTGTTCCGTCGGATGAGCCACCCACCATCTGCTCAGTTGATTTGGCATAAAATTTGTCATATTTAGGACTGTCTTTGAAACCTGGAATGTTAAATTTCACTGGTCCTATATTGAAGTCACTTCCAGCTTGATCAGCAATTACCTCAGCAGAAACTGCGCCAGGTTTCACTTCACCGGCAACCGTGCTCCTTCCAGGCACAACAATATTTTTTTGCAAGCGGAATATTTTTCCATCTTCAGATTCCAGTCTTGTGGTCGCTATCAATGTTTGCGGATTGTTGTCAAATTCATTATAGATGACAACGGTGCCGTGAGCCTTTTTCCCGCCAACCGAACTTGAGCCTGAAATTTCATATGGCAAAGTGATGCTCTCTTCCTTGTCGATGACTCTGACTGCGATGTTGTGGTCATCGGCAGGCAAAGCGTTCGTTGCATTGAGCACCAAATCTATTTTATCCTTTAACACGTTCGGGGTAATGACAATCTTGGCGCTTGGCAAGAAAAGAAACACAGCTGTTCCGACAAAAACAAACAGGCACAGGATCACAAATCCGACCACAACTTTTTTTATTCTTTTTTCCCTGACAGGAGTTGGGCTTTCGGAAGCATTGGCGGCAGCTTTGTTGGCAGAAAACATTTTTTCCAAACTCTTGGCTTTGTTGGGATCAAGCTGTTGGTGATAAGCGCTGCCAGCAAATGATTGCGCACCGGCGCGCAAAGCAGGTTTTCCAACCACTGGTCCAGCAGGACTTTGGGATGGATATTGAAATTGTTTTTGAATTATTGGCTTTTTTTCTTCCAGAGAATGATGACTCACTGAGTTTACAGGAATGCGTCTGCTGACAGCTTTGGACTGAATCGCTTTGATGTTTTTCTCCGGGATTTCTCTGCCAAAATTTTCAGTTGCATCATAGAAATTATTTGAACCGACAGATCTCAATCTTATTGATTTGTCTTGATCTTGCTGGACACTGACAGGTTCATATGTCCCCATCTCGTCTTCATCATCTTCGTCATATTCCCCATCTTCAAGTTCGCCATTGGCAAAAGCATCATTGACTGAAGGCGCTGTCTCATCCAAACTGGCCAACACTTCGATTCCGCTGCGCTCAGCCATGGAAGCTCCGATCTCATCTTGCGTCACAATGAAGACTTTTTTGCCAACCTTGTCAGCTTCACGTTTCAACAATTTCAGATTCACGATGCTTTGCAAAAAAAGCGCACGTTTTGGCACCACAAAATAATTATCAACAGACATTGATTTATTTAGCCGATCAACGACCGATGAAATTTCCTCTTCAATATCGATGTAGAATGTCTGATGCATTATCCGAATTATAATCCTAATTATATCCGAATTTTACACGAATAAAAATTACGATTTTATTACGATTTTATTATTTTTCAAATCCGATTTATCTAGTCACAATTCGAATATAATTCGGAAAAATTCGGATGTCAATTCGTATCAGTCTTGCATGGTTTGCAAAACTCTGCGCAAAATTCCGGCCATGACTTTTTCTTCGCCTGTAACATCGAGCACCAGATTGGCCAAGCCCATCGGGGTGACATCCTGTGGATTTCTCAACTCACCTGTCTGGTCAACAATGCGGGTCACATCACGAGGTTGCAAATAATTCACGCTTGGCGGCTTGGAAAATGGCAGACTTTGAGCCCATTCCTGTGTCAGCAAAATGTTCTTGATTCCTGGCAATCCTGATCCCCCACCACAAAGCAAAATTCTTGATGGCAAAACATCGCTTCCGGCAAATTCTGCCAGTGAAAGTTCCACCCCACTGAGCCAGACCGCGCAATCGCTCTGCAAAATCTGTTCGATTTTTGAACTTATATTGGCGTCCAATTTTCCTTCGGAATATTTTATTTTCAATTCCTCAGCTTCATCAAAATCAATCCTGAGTTCTTGCGCCAATTTTTTTGTAAAAGCCCTGCCGCCAAAAGCGAACATTTTTGTTCCTTCAAGTCCCCCATTTCTCACCACTGCAATGTCTGTTGTTCCGCCACCTATATCAATGAAAATTGCACTAAAGTCCAAGGCGTCGTCATAGTCGACGCTGCGAGCCACTGCATACGGCTCCGCAGCGATGCTAAGCAAATCAATGTTAAGCTCATCGGCAATCGCTTGCAAAGCTCCCAGATGGATCATGGGAGCATAGGCATTGAAGATGCTGACTGAAACATCCTTGCCCTGGAATCCGACCGGGTTTGTAACCTGATATCCATCAATACGCACATCCACAATGGCAGCATTGATGAGCTTTACATCAATGTCCTGTCCCGTTTCCCAAGAAATCTGCTCCTGGATTCTTTCATAAGCTTTGTTTTGCACTTTTTGGATGATGTTTTTGAGTTCGGGAAAATCAATGCGGCTGTCAGGATTTCCACGTTCATAGTGCACCATGGTTGTCGTTCCTTTCACCAATTCACCCGCAATGCCCACAATGGCTTTTTTAACTTTTTTTATTTTGGCATTTTCCAAAGCCATGCTGATCGAGGCTTGGCAAGTTTCAATCACGCCTGAAATGTCGGAAACTGCACCGCTTTGCATGTTGCCTTTTTTCTGACGTTCCTTTCCCACTCCCACCACCACACCAACTTTTTTTTCATCATCGATCGTGAAAACAAGCGCCTTGGCAACTTCCGTACCAATATCAAGTGCCAAATAGTATTGGGCACTATTCCCTGAAAATACTTTTGAAAAAATCCCCATAAAGAAATAATTTTATCTTCCATTTAACTTTTTTATTATACCATGAATTTTGTAAATAAAAAATGAGAGATTCTTCCTAATGTATGGTTTCAAAAAAATAGTTCTTGGTTTTGCTTTGCTTGTTTTCTTTTGAGGCCATCCGCAGCGAGAGCGAGGACGAGCGATTGGCCATGAATTCTAGCCAAGAGCGTGCCGAGAAAGAGAACAAGCAAAGCAAAATATCACCAACAAGAGCCACGAATTAAACGTGGCTCTGAGCGAGCCTGTAACATGCAAAAACAGCCCCTTGCGAGGCTGTTTTTGAAAAGTGTTTTTTGAATTTTTCTAAGAAGCTGAGAAGCTAATGCCTGATAAGCTGTTCTACTATTTCTTGGCAATAATCTCATCAGCCACATTCTTTGGAACTTCTGAATAATTTGAGAATTCCATTGAATAGCTGGCGCGTCCTTGGGTCATTGATCGCATTTGGGTTGCATATCCGAACATGTTTGCCAAAGGAACTTCCGCTTCGATTTCTTTCACACGCGCATTTCCTTCTCCACGATCATTGATTTCCTTGATCATACCACGACGTGAGTTGATGTCTCCCACCACATCTCCCATGAATTGTTCCGGTGTTGTCACCACAACTTTCATGACAGGTTCGAGGATGACAGGGTTGGCACGTTTCACAGCTTCTTGCACAGCCATTGATCCGGCAATTTTGAAAGCTGCTTCGGATGAATCGACTTCATGGAAAGATCCATCATACAAAGTCACCATCACATCAACCATCGGATATCCAGCCAACACACCGTTTTCCAAAGCTTCTTTTGCTCCGACGCTGATAGGCTTGATGTATTCCTGAGGAATAACACCACCTTTGATTTCATCGAAGAATTCAAAGCCTTTGCCTTTTTCATCCTGAGGTTTGACTTTGAGCCAGCAATGACCATATTGTCCGCGACCTCCAGATTGTTTGACATATTTTCCTTCAGCTTGCGCTTCAGATTTGATTGTTTCACGATAGGCCACTTGTGGTTGACCAATGTTCGCTTCAACTCCGAATTCTCGTTTCATGCGATCAACAATAATGTCCAAGTGAAGTTCACCCATCCCTGAAATGATTGTTTGTCCAGATTCTTCATCAGTTCGAAGACGAAGTGTCGGATCTTCACCGGCAAGTTTGCGAAGCGCAACTCCCATTTTTTCTTGATCAGCTTTGGTCTTCGGTTCAACAGCAATGTCAATCACAGGTTCAGGGAAAACGATGTTTTCAAGTTGGATCTGATTTGCTTCGTCGCAAAGAGTGTCTCCGGTCGTGGTATTTTTAAGACCAACCAAAGCGCCAATTCCACCAGCCCTAATCTCATCAATTTCCTCACGATGATTGGCATGCATCTGCAAAATTCGTCCAATTCTTTCTCGTTCACCATTGGTGGAATTGATCACATATGAACCAGCTTTCAATGTTCCGGAATACACACGGAAGAAAGTCAATTGACCCACGAATGGATCAGTTGCAACCTTGAAAGCCAAAGCTGAAAATGGTTCGTTGTCATCGGCATGTCTTTCAATTTCCAATCCTGTTTTTGGATCAGTTCCTTTGATTGAAGTAACATCCAAAGGAGATGGAAGATAGTCAACCACAGCATCCAAAACCAATTGCACTCCTTTGTTGCGAAGAGCTGTTCCAGTAAACACAGGGACAATTTTTGCATCGATGACAGCCTGGCGAAGAGCAACTTTCAATTCTTCAACTGAAATTTCTTCTCCTCCCAAATATTTTTCCATGAGAACATCATCAGTTTCAGCAATTTTCTCAACCATTTTTTCTCTCCAAGATTGAGCTTTTTCCAAAAGTTCAGCTGGAATTTCAGCCTCAACCACGATTTCTCCCATGGCTCCATCGAAAGAATAGGCTTTCATTTTCATCAAATCAACCACACCGGAAAATTCATTGCGTTCTCCGATCGGCATTTGAAGTGCGATCGCATTCGGAGTCAAACGATTCCAAATCGAATTGAGCACATAATCAAAATCAGCGCCTTCTTTGTCGATCTTGTTAACGAAACAGATTCGAGGAACTTTGTATTTGTCAGCCTGACGCCAAACCGTTTCTGATTGCGGTTCAACTCCTTCTTTTCCATCAAAAATAACCACAGCTCCATCCAAAACGCGAAGTGATCGTTCAACTTCCACAGTGAAGTCAACATGTCCAGGAGTGTCGATGATATTGATCGGATGACCTTTCCAAAAACATTTGGTTGCAGCTGAGGTGATGGTGATTCCACGTTCCTGTTCCTGTTCCATCCAGTCCATGGTTGCAGCACCTTCATGCACCTCACCAATCTTGTGGGTGATTCCCGTGTAGAACAAAATACGCTCAGTGGTTGTGGTTTTTCCACCATCAATGTGAGCAATAATACCGATATTTCTTAATTTTGAGATTTCACTTTCTGTAGACATAATAATAAATTTAGCTTTTTATTTATTTAACTTAATTTAATCCTATATATTATTGCAAGTACCCACGAATCTGCAAATAAACTACAAATCTACAAATGTCCTGCTATATTTAGCAATTTGTAGATTTGTAAAGATTTGTATATTTGTGGGATTTATGCGAAGTGAGCAAACGCCTTGTTTGCTTCAGCCATACGGTGGGTATCATCACGCTTTTTCATCGCGCTGCCAACTTTGTTTGAAGCATCAATAAGTTCATCTGCCAATTTTTCAGCCATTCGTTTGCCTTTCTTTGATCTCACTGCTGCCAGAATCCAACGAACTGCAAGTGTTTGTCTGCGTTCTCCGGAAACTTGGATCGGAACTTGATAGTTTGCACCACCAACTCTTTTTGATTTCAATTCAAGCAAAGGAGAAACATTTTTGATCGCTTGTTCAAAAACGTTAAGTCCGCCTTTTTTGGTTCTTTCGTGAATCACATCAAAGCAATCATAAATCACTCTTTCCGCCACACTTCTTTTTCCATCTTGCATTACATTTCCAATGAAGCGTCCCACCAAAATATTTCCATATCTTGAATCAGCTTTCCATTGTTTCACATATGTTCGTTTTCTTCGTGCCATATTAACTAAATTTATTCTAATTATTCAAAAGTTAAACTATTCAGTCTTATCCTTAGGTCTCTTTGCTCCATATTTTGAACGAGAGCGATTTCGTTTGTCAACACCGGCGCTGTCCAAAACTCCACGCACAATGTGATAGCGGACACCTGGAAGATCTTTAACACGTCCTCCACGGATCATCACGATTGAATGCTCCTGCAAGTTGTGTCCAACTCCAGGAATGTAGGCTGTAACTTCCATTCCATTTGTAAGTCGCACACGGGCAATCTTACGCAGCGCTGAGTTAGGTTTTTTTGGAGTGGTTGTTGAAACCTTGATGCAAACTCCTCGTTTGAAAGGATTCACAGTCTTTTTTGGTTTGTTTTGCAAAGTGTTAAAAGTCATTGTCATTGCTGGCGACTTTGTTTTCTTCACTGCAGATTTTCGGCTCTTTTTCACTAATTGGTTTATTGTTGGCATACTCTTCAGTTAAACTCAAAAATTTATAATTAAAAAATCAGACGTCTGATTAAGACTTCATCCAGAACGAAATGAGCCTCAAATGACCTCTTTTTTACTCGAAAAACGACTAGTAATCTAGCAAAACTATTCTACACAATTATTAAATTTATGTCAAACGTGTTAATAAGGCCATGCCAATCTCAACCTCACCCCAACCCTCTCCTAATCTAAAGAGAGGGAGAAAAATGGAAGAAAACTTCTATATCGCCAAACCGAAAAATAGGTTCAGCATAAGATTCAGGAAAAATCCCAAAGGACCGGAGAAGATGATTATGAATAAAAGCAGCAGCATGAAGCCATATTGCTCAAACATTATCATAACCTCTGTTCGGACTGGAAAAATTGCAAATAGAAGCTTTGAACCGTCCAGGGGTGGAAATGGAATAAGATTGAAAAAAGCCAAAATAACATTCCAGAAAATCACCAACATGGAAATTTCAAAAAAAATAGAACCCACCGAGCCAGAAATGATCCCACTGACAGCGCTCCAATTGTTGAAGTTGTGCACGATTGCAACTTTCAGTGCCGCAGGAATTGTGATCAAATGAGCAATAAAAGCAAAAACAAGTGCAATCAAAATGTTCGATCCTGGTCCGCCCAAGGCCACCAAAGCTGGTCCCCACTTTTGATTTTTCAGGTTATATGGGTTGTATGGCACAGGTTTGGCCCAACCAAAAGCAAATCCCGTGGTCATGATCATGAATAGCGGCACCACGATTGACCCCCATGGATCAATGTGTTTGATGGGATTGAAATTAAGCCTGCCAGAATATTTGGCAGTCGCATCGCCAAGCCAAAGAGCCACAAAGCCATGAGCCACTTCGTGAATAATAATGGTATAAATAAGGATAAAAACGTAGAATCCGATCAGGATCATTGAATTCAAATCCATAACATTGACTACAAATTTACAAAATTATACAAAAATACAAAATTAGGGATTGCCAAAACTCAATATATATGATACACTGAAACTTGTAATAAATCAATGTCATATTAGCATTCAAACATACGAGCATATAAACAATAATTTTTTGTTTAAATGTTTAAATGTTTAAATGTTTAAATGTTTAAATTCAAATGAGTAAAACATGCAGCGTGTGTGGCCGTGGAACAATTGCTGGAAATTCTCGAAGCCATTCAAACATAGCCTCCAAAAGAAAATTCAGTGTCAACATCCAGACCAAGAAAGTTGACGGAAAGAAAACCAAGATGTGCACCAAGTGCATCAAGACTGAAAACAAAGAAGCTTAGTTTTCAATTTCAATCAATTCTTCCAAAATCCCTCGCCGCAAGGTTGAGGGATTTTTTGCGCAAGCTATTTCTTTTTCTTTGATTTTGTTATTGAAGATTCTTTTGATGTTACAGTTGTCACAGCGACCTCGGTTTCTTTTTTGTCTTTTTTTCTTTCCACTTTGAATATTTTTGACAAATAGAGAGAAACGGCGACCACAATGACTGTCAAAAGAAAAGCATACAGAAACTTTGCCCTAAGGCCATTTCCGGAATCGGCAAAAAATCTTTCAATGAAAGCTTTGATGGCATCATTCCAGGCAAGACCAGCCACGAGTCCGAAACTGGTGATGATATAGCCCAAGGTTTTTTCCCGAACTTCCCTTTCAAGTTCAGCTCCCTTGTCTTTGAATGTGACCATTTTTTCTGTGATTTTTTCCATTTTTTTATTCATGATTACTACTTACGTGCCCAATACAAATCTTCTTTCTTAAAAAAGTCTTGCAGTTGGTTTTTCAAAAACCATTTTGCGATACACTGCGCGAGTTGTTTCAACATCCCGTTTGCAATATTCCAAAATGTCATTCACTTTTCCATCGGCAAAAAACTGCGCCACTTGTGATCCGTCAATGCCGCCTGTTTTTGAAGATGGCACATCCAAGGCATAGGCCAAATAATCAAGACTGACACTTGAATTTGCCCATTTGACCCATTCTTTCATGGTGTCAAAAACGGGATAGCTTCGATATCTGGCAAAGTTCAAATCATAGGCAGGTTTCACGCCAAGCACGATCGAACGCTGATAGATGAAGCGCAAATCGAAATCCATCACATTGTGCCCCACGAAAAGCAAGTCGTAGTCCGGATATTGCGGATTGCGCGGCGCTGAACTGATCGCATCAACCAGGTGCCAAAATTGCTGCAATGTTTCCTTTTCGTTGTTTTCATTGTAAAAATTCTGCGCCGGCTCGTCATCAACCGCATAGCCGATGCACAAAATTCTTCCAAAAGCTCCGTCGAAATTCGTCTTACTGACAAACTCGTCAAATTTTTCCTGATCAAACTGCGGATTTTTCTTGTCGAAAAGATGCCTCAGTGTTTCTATTTTTGACTGCTCTGCCGGCAAAGTTTCAATATCCAGAAAAAGTTTATGCATATGTTTTTCAATATATTTTAATTTATTCATTATAGCACAAAATACAAATACTAACTTTTATCTTTAGTAAGGAAAAGTTACAAAAGGCTCCCTTGCCTACCGGCATGGTTCCACATTTCTTTCAAAAGTTTTCTTCCATACCATTCTCCCCTCAGATGAGGGGAGATGTCCCGATACGGAATCGGGACAGAGGGGTTGAGCTAGGCCAGTGCTCAACCCCACCTCGGTCCTCCCCTTATCTA
>JAQTLF010000010.1 GCA_028715015.1 Candidatus Moraniibacteriota bacterium
ACAAGATTTTCATCAGAACTTCCGGCTCGATTTGGGCAAACGAGATTTGGCTCAGAAGAAGCCAAATTGTGGCCAAGATCAACAAAGAACTTGGCGGGGAAGAAATTGTTGATTTGGCAATGAGCCAGTAGGCAAACATCAAGATATAAGAAACAATAACCAAAAAATCTCAAATCCCAATTTCCAATGTCAAACAAAATCCAAAATCTCAAATCCTAAAAGTTTTTTAGACACTTGGATTTGAGTCATTTATTGGAAATTTGGATTTTGTAATTTGGATTTTTGTTTGGTGTTTGTATCTTGGGCATTGGTTATTCTGTCCATTGTTTGGCCAGGCTTGCCAAAAATGACAATACATGTTAATAATATCTAAGTAACAATTATTTAAATTTACGAGATTCGTGTATAATTCGGTAATTCGGATATAATTCGGATATAATTCGTACTAAAATTAGAATATGCCAATCAAAAAATCTGCCAAAAAATACATGCGAGTGACTGATCGTAAGACTCTTCGCAACAAAGTTGTCAAAGGAACTTTCCGCAACGCCATCAAAAAGACCAAAGAAAATCTGGCTTCTGGAAGCATTGCTGAAGCTCAAGAATTGCTCAAAGCTGCCATCAAAGCCTTGGACAAAGCTGCTCAGAAGAAAGTTATCAAGAAAAACACCGCAGCTCGCAAGAAATCAAGACTCAATGCTGCCGTGAAAAAACTTGCCCTGAAAAAATAGTCGACTTAAAACAAAAAAATCCCACGATATAGTGGGATTTTTTTTTGTGTTTTTAAAGCGAAACAATAAACATATCCAATGCTAGGACGGGGTCGACTTTGCCGGTCTTGGCATTCATGTCGATTTCGGCCAAGTCGCGGAGCATTTGTTTGGTTTTTTCTTCGCTGAGGTTTCGGATTTGGGAAAGTGATTTTTGCACGACATAGGGATGAAGACCAGAGGCTTGGGCGATTTGTGGAGCACTCGTCATTCCTTGCCAATAGAAATCACCAATTTTCAGCAAGGTTCTGATCTGATAGGTGTACATGGAAAGGATGTAGAAAACATCTTCGCCTTTGGACAGTTGTTGATGAAAAAGTTCCAGGGCGCGCGATTTGTTGCCACTGGAAAGCATTTCAATGGTTTCAAACATGGTTGAATCGATTTTGGATTTCACCAACAGCACGACATCTTGGTCTATGATTTCACCGTTTGTCCTGTAGTTTACAAGTTTGGCTATTTCATTGTTGAGAACATGCAGATCGCTGCCGGTTGCTGCCAAAAGCATGTTCAAGGCGCTTTTGGAAAATGAAGATGCGGGCGAAAGTTTTGTGGCCTGGGCAATGGCCCAGTTGGCCAGTTGCGACCCTTCCAACAAGGAAAATTCTTGCTTTTTGGCAGTTTTGAACAAAAATTTGTAGAGAGCGCCATTTTTTTTGGGGCTGCCGGCTTCAAAAAAGACAATGATCGTGTCGGGATCTTTTTCCAAAGATGCGTCTGTCTTCAATGTTGTCAGAATTTCTTTTTGTTGCTCAAGAGTCCCTTTGGACATGCTGTTTTTGATGATCACCAATTTTTTGCTGGAAAAAAGTCCCTGAGCTGAAAAAATGTTGGTCAGTGGTTGGATCGTGGCACTTTCTCCATAATCAAGAACGCTCAGGTCAGTGCCTGAGCTGTTCTTTGCAAGATATTGATTTTTAAGTTCGCCTAATTTTTCCTGTGAGCGGAAACTGTCAGCGCCAAATAAAAATATAAGCATATTTTTAGAAATTTCTAAGTTCTAATTTCCAATATCTAATAAAATCTTAATTTCAAATGACAAAAATTCAAAGTGCATTAGAAATTAGTTATTAGACATTAGGAATTTATGCTGCTGGTGTCCATTCAACTGCTTGTCCTGGTTCAATCACATTGACCCAGATTTGACCTGGAACGAATTGGATTTCTTTTCCGTCAGCGTCATAGAAAAACATTTTGCTGTCCAAACTTGATTTGTCTTTTTTCCAAGAACCTTTGATTTGTTGGCCGTTCATGTAATATGTTGCATCGCCACTGTCTGAAGTGTCATACCAAGGATCACCGATCTGGACGTTGTTGTATTGTTCTCCTTCAACCAATTGGCTTGAAGCGGCCACCAAGACAGCCACATTTTTTGGAGCAATTCTGTTGCCATTGTTGCGATCGGTGTCTGCAACTCCTCCCCAAGTTCGCAAATAGGTATTGTTGGCTCTGTCGTAGTCATATTCAACTTTGAAATCTCTTGGGTAGGCCAAACGAAGATGTCCGCCTTTGCCACGTTGATCAAGAGCTGCTTCTGCCTGATGAGGATAGCCGACAAATTTGTTGGTCATGCGATATCCGAAATCTTGGGCACCTTGCAAGAGCTGGGCAAATTTTGCATAACCTGTATCATCGCCTTTCATTGTTCCGGTCTGCGGTTTTCTGTAGCAATATTGAGCGGCAGATTTTCCTCCATCATTGTTGCAGTTCATGTCATCAATGACACCTTCTTTCAATTTATCAATGGCATAGTGTGATCCTCCCCAATGCACGAAAATGGAATCCAATCCCTTGGCCAGGGCGATGTAGTCATGGCGGGCGCTTCTCATCGAACCGATATCATCCGGGTTTTCACAAACATACACACCCATGAGCCTGGTCATCACGGCTGTTATCACGGGAACTTCAAAAACCATGTCGGCCTGTGAAAATCCTGCTGCAGGACGGGCTGAAACATCGGAAGGCTGCATAACTGCGAATGAGCGCCTGTTCCAATTTTCACAAGGAAGTCCTGAAAGCGGACTAACATTACCTTGGTTCAATGGAGTTGTCTGCTGAGCTGTGCCATTGATCTGGATTTGTTTAACTGCAGTCTTTTTTCCCTTGGTGAAATAAAAAATTCCGCCAACGATGATCGCACTGACAAGCACGATCAAACCCACTTGTTTCCTGTTCATGGTTTTGTATATTAGATTGTTTAATTTTGGCATTTGGGGCAATGAAAAGTGCTTCGTTGCCCTATGACTGACTTCTCAATAATTGTATCACACCTTTTGCATTTTTGGCCATCGCGCTTGTAAACTTTCAAGAAATTTTGAAAAGAACCTTTTTTCCCAGAGGAATCACGGTAGTCGCTGAAAGATGTCCCTCGCAGCTCGATTGCTTGGCTTAGGATTTTTTTGATGGATCCAAAAAGTTTTTTTGCCTCAACGGAATTGAGAGAATTTATTTTGCGCAGGGGACTGGTTTTGATGTCAAAAGGAATTTCACTGGCATAGATGTTGCCTATGCCTGCCACATATGATTGATCCATTAAAAATTGTTTGAGATTTTTGTTTTTTCCGCGCTCAAGCAGATTTTGAAAATTTGCAAAAGTGTATTGCTCGGAAAATGGATCCAAGCCTTTTTCCTCCAATTTTTTGCTCAAAGTTTTTTCATCGACAAGTTCCAATGTTCCGAATTTCCTGATGTCAGAAAAATTCAACGTCGCTTTGTTGTCCAGATAAAAAATATGATGGATATAATTGTCGTATTTATTTTTTTCTTTTGACATTTGAGATTTTGGATTTGAGATTTTCAGCAACAGTTGCCCCGTCATTTTCAGATGCACGATGATGGCTGATTTGTTTTGCAATGTCAGAATGATGTTTTTTCCGCCACGAAAAACCCTGGTTATTTTCTGACCAAGAATGTTTTTTGCAAATTTCTTTTTGTCGGTCGGTGCCTTGATGGCTTTTTCAAAATCAGACCAAAAATTAATGATTTTGTTGTCGACAATTTTTTGCAAATCGTTCACCACTGTTTGTACTTCCGGCAATTCAGGCATACACAATAATTTAAAATTTCAAATTTAAAATTTAAAATTATGGAGTCCCGCAAGGCGGGACGACATTTATATTTCTCCCCAATTGTCGCCGATTTTGACATCGACAATGAGTGGAACGCGCAGAGGGTGCACATTCTCCATGATGGTTTTAAGGCGGTCAGCTGTCTGCTGGGCTTTTTCTTCTTTGACTTCCAAAATTATCTCATCATGGATCTGCAAAATCATACGGATGTCTTCGTCGTCGCAAAAAGCAGCATAGGAATTGATCATGGCAAGTTTCACGATGTCGGCAGTCAATCCTTGGATTGGCATGTTGATGGCCATGCGCTCTGCTCCGGCAGCCACTTGGAAATTGGGCGAATTGATTTCATGCAGATTGCGTCTTCGGCCAAACAATGTTTGGACATATCCATTGGTGCGTGCAAATTCGCGGGTTTCTTTCATATACGAAGCCACTCCGGAAAAATTGTCCATGTAGGCATCGATGAATCTTTGCGCATCTTGGCGGGAAATTCCGGCTGATTGGGAAAAGCCGAACGAACTTATGCCATAAATGACACCAAAACTGAGCGCTTTGGCGCTCGATCGCATTTTTTCGGTGACTTGTGACAAAGTGACTTTGTTTATTTCAGCCGCGGTCATTTTGTGGATGTCGGCGCCGGCATGGAATGCTGCGATCAATTTTTTGTCATTGCTCACATGAGCCACGCAGCGCAAATCGATTTGGGAATAGTCGGCGCTGACTAGTTTGTAGCCTTCTTTGGCCACGAAGGCGGTGCGCAAAAGTTGGCCCAAATCAGTTTTGATGGGAATGTTTTGCAAATTCGGTTCAGTGGAAGAGAGTCTGCCAGTGGCTGCCACAGCCTGATTGAAAGTGGTGTGGATTCTGGAATTCGCATCGACCAATTTCGGAATGGCATCGAGATATGTCGTTTTCAATTTGAAAAGTTCGCGATATTCTTCAATTTTTTCGATTATTTTGTGTGAATCTCTGAGTTTTTCCAATTCAGCCGAAGCTGTGGAAAGACCTTTTTTTGTTTTTTTGATGTCGGCAGTCGGAAGACCTATGGTCACAAAAAGAATTTCCGAAAGTTGCGAAGGGGAATTGATGTTGAATTCTTTGCCGGCCATTTCATAGATTGACGATTCAAGATTTTTCAAAGTGGCCGTTATTTTTTCAGATATTCCCTGAAAAATAACAGTGTTGAGTTCCACTCCGGTCAGTTCCATTTTGGCTAAAATTTCCAAAAGAGGCATTTCCATTTGGGTGAAAATGGTGGCAAGCGTGCCGTCTGTCAGCGCATCTTTTGTCTGTTGCTCACTTATTTCAGAAATTTTTTTCTCCAAAGCCAGCTTGAGTTTGAAAGCATAGTCAGCTTTTTGGCAAATCGTGTTGGCGGCAATTTTTTCTTCTTCAGGATCAGCCACCAAGGAAAGCTGACCTTGTTTTTTCTTCTCAAAACTGATTTCCTCGCCCAATTCGGAAAAGATGAGTTTGGCAAAATCCAATTTTTCTCCAGGGTTCAAAACATAGGCAGCCAGCATGGCATCAAAAGAGATTCCGCCAAGCAAAATCGATTCATGAAAAAGTTGCTTATAGATCATTTTCAAATCGTAGCCGATCTTTTTGATTTCGGAGTTTTCCAAAATCGGTTTCAATTTTTTCAAAAACTGCGCTGAATCAGGAAAAAATGTTGCGCGACCTGTTTTCCAAGAAATCGCAATCCCGCTCAATTTTTCTTGGGCAAATTCAGTTGCCAGGGAAATTTCCGAAGCCTGCGAAAATTCTGCGATCAGTTCGTCGACATTTTTTTCATCAGCGATCGCATATCTGAAATCAACAACTCCATTTGTTTTTGTCGTTTCATCTTCGGTGGAATTTTCATCCTGAGGCAATCTTTTGATGAGACTATAGAAATTAAGCTCGCTGAAAAGTTTCACGATGGTTTCGCGATTGAAATCTTTGAGCACTGATTTTTCCAATTCAAATTCAACCGGCGCATCAAGAGCGATGGTGGCCAAATCTTTGCTGAGATAGGCTTGCGCCTTGTCGCGCACCAATTTGTCTTTGACGGCCCCTTTGATTTCCTCAATGTTTTCATACACGCCATCAAGAGTGAGATATTTTTGCAAAAGAGTGACGGCGGTTTTTTCTCCGATGCCTTTGACACCGGGAATGTTGTCGGAAGGATCTCCTCGCAAAGCTTTGTAGTCGATGATCTGGTCAGGGTTGAGTCCATAGCGCGCAAAAACTTTTTCTTTGTCATACATGAGCGAATCAGAAAGCCCTCTGCGCATGGTGTAGACGCTGGTGGTGTCATTGACCAATTGCAAGGTGTCCATATCGCCAGTGACAATGATCGTTTCAATCCTAGCTTCATTTTGCTTGATCTGTTTAGCAATCGTTCCGATCACATCGTCAGCTTCAAAACCTGCTTTTTCAAAAATAGGAATATTGAAAGCTCTCACCACTTCTTTCACTCGGGGGATTTGAGCATACAGTTCGTCGTCGCCTTTCACACGGGTGGCTTTGTATTCTTCAAATTTTTCATGACGAAAAGTTTTGCCGGCCAAATCGAAAGACGCAACCACATAGTCAGGCTCGAACTCCGCAATCACGCTCAGCAGCGTCGAAGCAAAACCATATACTGCATTGACCAGCTCTCCCTTTTTGGTCGTGAATGGCGGCAACGCATGATACGCCCTATGTATAATGGCATTTCCATCAATCAAAATGAGCTTTTTTTTGTTATTTTTCATATGTTTCAGTATATAACTAGTGATAAATAATACAACTCGTCAACTATTTCTTCCTCAAGCTGTTCCAGAGCAAATTGAAAATTGCTCTTTGGGTGTCAGCTATCTGGCTGGACTCAATGATCACGCCAACTTGTTCTTCGGCAAGTGAAACAATCGCAACCTTGTTTTGATATATGCTGATGTCGCTTTTGATGAGAAAATTTTTTCTTGGGATCATGATGGTTTCGCGAAGTTCTTTTTTGTTGTCACTGACTCGCTGCTCAATGTGTTCATCAGTCGGCACAATCAATTTCTGTCTTATTTTTTTTGCAGCCCGTTTTTTGATGTAAGCATCGATCTCATTTTTTGAAAACAGATTGTGAATTCCTTCATAGGTTGCAAAACCCAAAATCTCACCGCCTTCCGGCAATTCAAAAATGTCATAAAAAACCGAAAGCATGCCCTCGCGGCCTTCATAGAACTTGATTTTTGGCTTGGCTGAGCTGCCGATGGTCAGCAAGGAAAGATCGGGCAAAAGGTTTTCCAAAATTTCCTTTTGTCGGTCGATAATCTTGCTGAGCTTTTTTGGCTCCACTGCGGCATAAAGTTTTCTTTTTCCAGAAATGCTCATCTCTAAAATCCCTTTTTCTAGCATTTCTCCTAAAAATTCATAAATTGTGCCTCTTTTGAGCCCAGATTTCTGGGCAAGCCTGGCCACAGTGGATGGACCGGTTTCCAAGGCAACCAAATATAATTGAGCCTCTTTTTGGCTCAGTCCAAGTTTTTTGAGTTGATTCAACTGCTGGTTCATAATTTGTACAAAAAAACCGACACTTTTATATAAAACAAGTATAGCACAACAAACAAAGCGTGTAAATAGTCTTTAAAATAAACAAAAGTGTCGAATAATATGTGAAAATATTGTGTCGGAAAAGTATTGACAAATTTCACAAAAGGTGCTAATATCTGTTGTTAATATGAGTTTACAAAGTTCATTTTCAATCTATAAGAGGAGGGGTTATGAAAAAGTCAGCTAAAACCAAAAGGATTCAGACGAATAACATCATGTCAATCGAGGAGAAAAGAGATTTTGTAAAGCTGATTCGCAGAATGCCTTGGTTGTACAAGCCCATTTTGGATGCGTTAAAAGAATATTTGTCACTTTTTAGCAACCTTCTGGATGTTGCTTGTGGAGATGGGTATCTGCTTGAATTGGTTAATTTTTTGAATCCATCATGCAGACTTTATGGCCTGGATGTTGACTCCTTTTTTGTTAACGAGGGAAGAAAAAAATACAACTTTCAGTTTAATTTGAATGACGTGTATTGTTTGGAAGAAAAGCATGAAATTGTAACCTGCAATTTGGCATTGCATCATTTTGAAGATCCTGTTTCGTTGGTAAGAAAATTGTTAGATTGTTCAACTAATGTTTTGCTTATTTCTGATCAAGTTAGGCCGGCTACGCAAATCGATTTAGAAAGAAGATTAAAAAGGAGAAAATTGTTTATTGGAGACAAGGAAGTCCCTTTTTATGAAAAGAATGAAAGGGAGTCAATCTTGGAGGCTTATAGCAAAAGTGAAATCGAAGAAGTTTTTTCAGAAATAAAAAATAACAATGCGAGGACGAGGTTGGAATTTATTGATAGTGACTACTACGAAAGATTCGTGGTTGTAATTGAGAGATAAGTTGCAAAGAAGCTTTTTTATGCGCATGATATTGGCAAGAGAAAAATTTTCTTGCCACTCTTATTGAGTTTGCCATCGTGGTGAATTCACAGGAGTAAAGTTATTTTACAATTACCAAGAAAAGGAGACACGCAATGAAAATAGCACTGGTTGTTCCAAATGGTCAGATAAACATGGGCACAATGGGTAATGTCGCCAGGCCATCACTAGGAGTCTGCTACTTGAAGGCATATGTTTCTAAGTATGCGCAATGTACTGTTAAAGTTTTTCATCAAATAAATGAATCCAACGAGAATATTACAAGACAGATTTTAGATTTTAATCCTGATCTTGTTGGATTCTCTGTTATGAGCTGCGCTTTTTCTGCTGCTTTATGCATTGCTAAATCCATCAAGGAAACAGATAGTCGAATCAAGACAGTTTTTGGTGGGGAGCATGTTACGGGTTTATTTGTGGATGAAACAGCTTATGGATCATGCCTTATGAGTAATGCGTTTTATGATAATCCTTGTATTGATTTTTTCATTCCTTTTGAAGGCGAGAGGCCACTCCTTGGATTAATTCAGGGGCTGAAAGAAAAAAAGGATTTTCAAGACGTACCCGGCATTGTTTTTTGGGATGGAATACGTGTTTGCGTGACATCTAGGGTTGAAAGGGTTTTGAACCTCGACGATCTTCCCATGGCGGATAGGAGTGATTTGCCTTATGCAAAATATCACTCCCCTGATGATTTATCCGATCTTGAATACATGCACACAACAAGGGGATGCAAGTTTAAGTGTATTTATTGTGCAACACCCGTCTCTAATCCTGGGCCTGTTGCTAAAAATTCCGCTGAGCGTATATTGTTTGAAATGAGATTTTTGAAAGAGCAATATAACAGGAAATCCTTCTTTTTTTGTGATGAACTTTTTACTACAGATAGAGAAAGGATAGATACGCTTTCCAACGGGATTATAAATTCTGATCTTAGAGGTCGAGTTGATTGGAGGATATTTGCTAGAGCAGACGATGTTTCCGGGAAAAGGATCGATCTTGACTTGATGAGCAAGGCTGGCTTGAAAGGACTTTTTTTTGGGATTGAGACTATGAACCCGAGGTCGTTAAAGAAACTTGGAAAAAAATCTAATCCTGAGCAATCAAAGGAGGCTATTAGGCGAACATACGACGCAGGAATTGATGTTTGGTGTAGCTTGATGATTGGTTATCCATGGGAAACAGAAATAGAGTTAAGGAAATCACTTGATGATTATTTGGAAATGTTTTCAATGGGTTTTATCAAACATACCTATGTGGCATTCATTACTCCTTTTCCTGGTACACCATTTTACAATTATTGCTCAAGGAACAACCTAATAGTTAATCCGAAATTTCTTGACGCTAATTGTAATGAACCTGTCTTAAAAACTCCTGTTTCTAAGGAAAGAATGATCGAGATTTATCAAGAGTTCATTTCGTTGGTTGCCTGATCAAATAGGCCGGACTTTCCAATGAGTTAGTCCGGTCTTTAATTTTAATTAAAAAAATTTATGTATTCAAAGAAGGGTGAATTTAATAGAAAAAGAAGTGAAATGTATGCATCTGCCATGAAAAATGCTTATGATGCAAGAAAAAATGAGCTTAAACTTTTTGATGACAGTTTTAGATATGGAAAGAAATTTTTTAAAATAGTTGATTTTGGTGCCGGCAATGCCTTTCTTTCTAATTATTTGGCCGATCATTTTTCTGAATCATATGTTTTTGCGCTGGATCCTTCTCTTGAAATGTTGACTAGCAATATAAATAAGAGAATAAAATCAATTAATGATATTGAAAAAATAAATAATAATTCTGTTGATGCTATTTTTTCTTTGGCGGCTTTCCATCATGTAACCAACAAAAAAATGATTTTAAGAAAAATGCATCAAATTTTAAAGAAAAACGGATTAATATTTATTGTGGATGTTTGTGATAAATCAGTAAACCAAAGATTTTTTGATGAAATCGTTTCTAAATATAGTATAACTGGACACGATTTTGATTTTTTAAATAAAGACTGGATGAGATATTTAGCCAAGGAATCCGGTTTTGTTTTGAAAAAAGTCAAGCAAAATGAAATTTATTGGGAGTTTGAAAATGAAAAACAAGCAATTTTATTTGTTAAAAATATAACTGGATTAAAAATGAGAACTGATAAATTAAGAAATTATATTTTAACTAATTTTGAAATAAAAAAATCCAAGAGCCAGTTTCTATTAAGATGGCCACTTGGATATTTTGTTTTGGAAAAAAAATAAGTTTTGTAAATCATTAAGAGCAATAGGATAGACCTCAAGAGCCTGACCAGCTCTTTTTTACTTGCCAAATCGCAAATACGGGCTAGAATCAAATCAAGACTAAGTTATTTTACAAAAGGGGGATGCAATCATGGCCAATATAAGGGTTCTGTTTGGTCCAGATAAATTTGCAGGCAAGGTGCTGCCAATTCCTGACGAAGTGAGAAAAATCGGAAGCACTTTTACGGAAATGGTTGTAAAAAGATGCTTTTGGGTGATAGATATGTCTGGACTTGATGAAAATCAATCATACGAAGTTAAGGTGATGGATTTTTCAGCCAGGTGTGTCCGCTCAATCTGTATGGGGATTCCCGTTTTTATTGATGGACAAAAAGTTGTGGCCACAACCATCAGCAAAAAGTCCATCGATGCTGTTTTACACAAAGTCATCAACCTGCTGGCGGTTTCCAATGGGAACATGATTTTTGCCGAGGACAGCAACAAAGAGCTGCGAATCGAAATCATCCCAAATGCCGGAAGCGATGATTTTGAGGATATGATCTTTGCCAACACCTAAGACGCCAGAGCGGTTGACGATTCAGCCGCTCTTTTTATTGCAAAAAAATAAAATAAAAATGGTATAGCAAAAAGGGTTCGGAAAATTCTTCCGTAACCCTTTTCTTTTACATCTTTTGAAACAGAAATAATTTTGCGCCTCCTTGCTCGAAGCTCCTGATAGACAGGTATCCGCTTGGAGGAATTTCTGTTTTTGATATGTGGAAAGAAGACATTTCCGGAATGTCTATTTCCGAAAGACCCTTTTCCAACATATCTGCGGCAGCTTTCAATGCTGCCTTTTCTAATAACGAACTAAATTTCAAGCCTGTCATACATATCACCTCCCTGGGATTCTCTTGAATATACTTTGTAGCACATAACCCAAGAAAAGTCAAGGTTTTTTGTTAGTTTTATTATAAATTGTGTTTGTTTCCGTATTTTTTGAACAAATGCCCTCTCAAATTTACACGAAGTTCTTGTCGTATTTTATGCTCATCGGGAGTGAAAATAACGGTCTCACCTTGGGAGTTTATTTGGTGATAGGGGTCTTCATTGTGCAGTTGCATTTCAATGGAGGCTCCAAAATCAATCACGCATGGCACACCAGTTTCATTTTCAATCATGATATTTCCTCCATGCGCATCTCGATGATAGATGTTCTGTTCATGGAGCTTGGAGAAAAATTCCTCAAGCATCGAAGCGAATTGTTTGAAGTCAAAATTTTCGGGAACATCCAAATCATCAGCCATGAGATCCTTTATGCTTGTTGAATGAAGACGTTCCATCACCAAAACTTCAAATTCATTTCCATCTTCACGTTTGGTTAGAATCGAATAATATGGCTTGGGAACTTTGACGCCCAAGTTTCTTGAAATTTTTTCAGCCTTTGCTAGGAGTTCACCCTCATCATAAACAGAATGTCTGAATTTATAATCGCCATCATTGTGCATGATTTTATAGCAGACATCAGGATTTGTTTTACTGATGAAAACTTCTGCGGTCATGCCTTTGCCGATGGAATTTTCACTGTGTGCAATCTCGTATATTTTGTCTATAAGTTCTTTGATGACAGGGTCATTTTCAACGTCATTTTTTTCCTGATGGTTGACGATTTTTTTGAAAGGGTTTTCTCCAAACATATTTGTGATATTAAATAAAAAAAAGCCATATTTAATAGCTATGATAGCAAATAATCATGATTGTTCAAAATGTTGTGTTATAATGACGTTTATGAACACAAAAAACTCCCATGGATTTTTGCCGGTGTTTGCTGCTTTGACGGGCAACGTTTTTATCATGGTCATCAAATGGATCGGTTTTTTCATGACGGGCAGCGGGGCGCTTTTTTCGGAGGCGGTGCATAGCGTGGCGGATGTTTTCAATCAGATTTTGCTGATGGTGGGGATCAAGAAATCACAAAAGCCGTCGGATGACGATTTTCATTATGGTTATGCTAATGAAAGATTTTTTTGGGCGTTGATCAGCGCTTGCAGCATCTTTTTTCTGGGCGCAGGCATAACTTTGTATCATGGAATCATGGGGCTGACACACAGAGAGCCACTCCACATAAGTCAGATTGCATTTGTGATTTTGGCGATTTCGTTTGCTGTTGAGGCAGGAACTTTTTTTGTGGCCTTCAGGGAATTGAAAGCGAACAATAGAAAAAGAAAATGGAAAAAGATTTTTGAATATGGGGACCCGACGACAATCGCAGTTTTGTTGGAAGATGGAGTTGCAGTTTTGGGTGTCGGAGTCGCATTTTTGAGCATTCTTTTGTCGAAAATGACAGGAAATGCGGTTTGGGATTCGATCGGTTCAATAGTTATTGGTCTCTTGCTGGGTGTGATGGCACTCATTCTCATCAACATCAATCGTGGATTTCTGATGAGAAAATCGATTCCTGAAGAAATCCAGGAGCAGATCGTCGACATTTTGGAAAATGACCCGGCAATTGAAAAAGTTTTGGATTTCAAATCAGTTGTGATTGATGTTGGGAAATTTCACATCAAATGTGAAGTTGAAATAAACGGCTCGGCGCTCATGCGAAAAATGTATCGCGAAAATGCGCTCAGAAATGAATTTGAAGAAATCGACGGCGACTATGATGAGTTTTTGCGTTTTTGCGTGGACTATGCCGACCGCGTGCCGCGTATGATCGGCACCAGGATCGATGAAGTTGAAAAGAAAATCAAGGATGAGATTCCCGAAGTGAGGCATATTGATATTGAGGTAAATTAGTTTTCTTCCATACCATTCTCCCCTCAGATGAGGGGAGATGTCCCGATACGGAATCGGGACAGAGGGGTTGAGCAGGGCCTTGCTCAACCCCACCTCAATCCTCCCCTTATCTAAGGGGAGGAGGGAATAATGAAATAATTATTAGCCAATCACTTGCGCTTTGCCTACGTACTTCATATGGCGCAGAAGAAATGCAAAAATACGTAATATAAGATTTGCAATGTTGAATACATAATAAAAAAGAGCTTAGAGCTCTTTTTTTGTTGAAATTGTTATTTTTCTTTCTTTTTCACTGAGCCATTCGAATTTGAGCCAGAGGGCATCGGATGGAATTATTTTGCGCACTTTTTCAGGCCACTCGATGATGGTGATGGAAGTTTTCTTTCCGGCAAAATCTGCAAATCCCAGTTCTAGCAAATCTTTGGATTTTATGCGATAAGCATCGATATGGTAAATATCATAGATCATGGAGCATGAAGCATGGAGCATTTGTTTTTCTGTTCCATGTTGTATACTATGTGCTCTATTGTTATATTGTTTCACTATGGTGAAAGTTGGGCTCGTGTAGGGTCCTTTTATTTTCAATCCTTTCAAAAGTCCTTGGGTGAAAGTTGTTTTGCCGGCGCCCAAATCTCCAGCAAGGCAAATAATCTCTCCACCAACAACTTCACCTGCAAGAATTTCTCCCAGTTTTTTGGTTTGGATTGAAGATGTGGTGACAAATTCGTTTGGCATATAACACAAAACATACAGTATAAAAGATGATTTGGCAAAAAGAAGGGGCAGCTGACAAGATTGTCGAGCTGCCCCTGTTTTCATCTCCGGCCTCCTCGTTGGTGATGGCCGCCACGACCACCGTCCCAGGGATACCACACGCCTCTGGGCCGTCTGTAATCAATCGGCGGTGTGTAGTAAATTCCTGGGTATGGCACTGGAGGCATATAGTACACCTCGTTATAGTTTCCTGCATAATAACCTGCAGGAACAACCAGACATCCGCCTATGCTTGCCAAACAAATCGCAAGCACCGTCATTTTTGCAATTTTTCTCATGGCACATTCCTCCTTGGACGTGGTATTTTTTTGGTAAACTACTGCTTCACTACGATAGTATATTATACTCCTAAAACGCTTTAAAGTCAAGCGTTTATTGACATAGCCCAAAATGCCTGCTATTTTATATTACTTAGTCAATAAGCGATATATTCTATAGTCTTTAAAATATTTTCCAGAATTGAATCATTGAAGATTGTTTGCCAGCCCAAGGCTGGTCAGTCTTTGGCTGAAAAATTAGAAATTAGAAATTGAAAATTACTCAAAATGAGCTTGGACAACACGCAACAATTTGAAAACATTCTGACTGGCGCCAAACATGTGCTCATTTTTATGGCGCAAGATTTTTCAGGTGATGCAGTGGGATCAGCCTGGGCGACATATTTCTTTTTGAAAAAAAACAATATCGAAGCGACCGTGGTTGTGCCAAGCGACGAGAGATATTTGGAGCGCTTCGCTTTTTTGTCCAAACCGGAAGAGCTGATGGATTCTTTGGCTGGCGCGCGTGATTTTGTTTTGGCTTTCAACACCAAGTTCAACAAGATCACCAATGTGCGCACCGAAAGGGTTGATGAGGAACTGCGAATTTTCATCACTCCGGAAAAAGGTTCGATCGATCCTCGGGATTTTTCATTCATTCCGGCAAAATTCAAATATGACCTGGTTATCGTGCTTGGCAGTCCCGACAAGGAATCATTGGGAAAAGTGTATGAAGAAAACCCGGACATTTTCTATGAAGTTCCGGTGGTCAACATCGATCATCACACCGAGAATGACAATTTCGGGCAGATCAACATTGTTGACATCACCGCCTCATCGACTTGCGAGGTCATCGCGGAGCAGTTCATAAAAATAAATGAAAAAAATATCGATGAAGTGATGGCGGAATGTTTGCTGACAGGAATCATCGACGCGACCAACAGTTTTCAGAAAAAAAACACCACGCCCAAAGCCTTGCAGATCGGAGCCTTGTTGATGACCAAAGGAGCAGACCAGCAAAAAATCATCAGATATCTTTACAAAACACAACCTTTGCACCTGCTCAAACTTTGGGGACGCGTGATGGCCAGACTATATTGGGAAGACGACATTTCTTTGGCTTGGGCCCCTGTGTTTTTGGAAGATTTCGTGCAAAGCCGCTCCAAACCGAACGATGTGCCTTTCATTTTGGACAAGGTCAAAGAAAATTATTCTGCCGGAAAGATTTTTATGGTTTTGTATAATCAAACCCAAGGGGAAGTGCATGGCGTCATCAGATGCATCAACAGTGATCAGATGAAAAAAGTCGCAACCATTTTGGATGCTTCAGCTCACGGAGAATTTTCTTTGCAAGCCGATGACACGACTCAAGCGGGACAACAAATCGTGGAAAAACTTCGCGCAGGCCTGAGCATCTAAAAACATTTTTCTTTTTTTACTAACAACCATTCCAAATGGTTGTTTTTTGTTTTGCGAATAACGTCGTTTAGAGTTATACTATGTTATATATATTTAGAACTTACGCATTTGCCCTCACCAAACATCAAAGTTCATCATACACGGGTTTTTATGAAACAAAAATAATCTTTGAGCTGACCTCACCTGATGTTTGGCTCGGACAAACGCGTAAGTCATAATATTATCAAATTCAGAAAAATTAATTTTTTTGAATTTTCTAAAACAAAAACAAATTTTCTGTATTCATGTTACATGCTACATGTTACATGCTACATGACCTATATGGTAAAAGTATCACACAAACAACTGGCGCACGATGATGACAAGGAAGTCCAGGCTGGAAAGATCCTCCAACACATGCGGGGAGAATCCGAAGAAGAACAGGCGGCGCAATTGGCCAACGAATACGATCTTTCCTATGTTGATCTGAACATTTTTCCTGTGGGCGCGGATGACATGCGCACCATCAGCGAAGAACAGTCGCGTGAATTCCATGTCTGTGTTTTTCAAAAAGCAGGCAAAGAATTGCGCATGGGGTTGGTTGACCCTGCCGATGCGAAAACTTTAGAGTTTATTGAAAAAATCAAGAATGAAAATGGATGGGCAGTGCATCTCTATGTGATTTCAAATGCTTCATTGGAAAAAATTTGGAAAAGATATGCGGAAATTCCTCTTTTGGAAAATCTGGAAGCCATGCAGATCACGCTCAGTGGAAAAGATCTGGAACAGTTCGAAAAGGAATTCGGCAGCATGTTGGATTTGAAAAAAAGAATCAGGGAAATTCCAACAACCCAGATCATTTCCATCATCATGGCTGGAGCTGTGAAAATGAAAGCCAGTGATGTGCATTTCGAACCTCAAGAAGAGGAAGTGCGCATGCGATTCCGCATCGATGGCGTCTTGCAAGATGTGGGAAGATTTCCCTCCGACACCTATCGTTTCATTTTGTCCCGCATCAAGATGATGGGAAAAATGAAAATAAACATCCGCGACATCGCCCAGGACGGTCATTTTTCAGTTGAGATGGAAGATGGAAAAATAAATGTCAGAACCAACATCATTCCTGGAAATCATGGAGAATCAGTAGTTATGAGACTTTTAAGTCAGGCTGACATCATGCTCACTGTTGAGGATCTGGGTCTGCGAGGTTTGGCCTATGAACATGTGCAAAAAGAAATTGAAAAACCTCATGGCATGATTTTGACTACCGGACCGACTGGAAGCGGAAAAACCACGACTTTATACGCTTTGGTAAACAAGCTCAACACTGCCGGCGTGAAAATAATCACCATCGAAGATCCGATTGAATATGAAGTGAAAAACATTTCACAAACCCAAGTTGCCAAAGACAGAAACTATACTTTTGCAGAAGGACTGCGCGCGGTGGTGCGTCAAGATCCCGATGTTATTTTGGTGGGTGAAATTCGTGATGATGAAACAGCTGACATTTCAGTCAATGCTGCTCTCACTGGACATCTTGTGCTTTCAACTTTGCACACCAACAATGCGCCGGCTTCGATCCCTCGTTTTATTGAACTCGGAATCAAACCCAATCTTATTGCTCCGTCAGTGAATGCTTTCATCGCGCAACGTTTGGTGAGAAAACTTTGTCCGCATTGTCGCGAGGAATATGTACCGGCACGTGAAACCAGCGATTCAGTCAAAAAAATTCTTTCCATCATTTCACCGAAAGCTAAATTGGAAATTCCCAAGACCATCGAAAAACTATATCGTCCAGTTGGTTGCGACAAATGTCATGGCATCGGCTTCAAAGGACGCATCGGTATTTTCGAAGTGCTCACCATCAGTGAAAACATTGAGAAATTAATTTTGGAAATGGGCGGCGAAAGGGAAATAACCCAGACAGCCCTGGAAGACGGAATGATCACCATGGCGCAAGATGGAATATTGAAGGCGGTTGACGGACTCACTTCGATGGAGGAAGTGTGGCGCGCAACCGGACAAACTGATTTTTTGGAAGAGATCTATGAAAAATTGATGGCACAATCGATGTCTCGCGCCATTGATATTTCCGAAGAAGACATGCAATTGGTTTCAGACAGCATGGGCTCGATGGAATCGTTGAAAAATTTATTGCAAGATTCGAATCAAAAAAGCAGCGCCAAATATATTTTTGCCAGCAGTCTGCTTTTGAATGTGGGAGACATACACATCGAACCGGAAGAAAAAAGTGTGAAGATCCGCTATCGCATGGATGGAATTTTGCAGACAATCGCAGAAATCCCACTCAATGAATATCCAAGTCTTTTGGGCAGCATCAAATTCTTGAGCGGATTTTCCACTGAAGTGCGTGGCGGAGTGATGGATTCGCGTTTTTCCATCGCTTTGGAAAAACCTTTCAAAAACATCACCGACACGAAAGTCGATGTGCGTGTTTCCATAATTTTGGGAGGTTATGGCGAAACAGTCGTGATGCGGCTTCTCAACAAATCATCAATCGCTTTGGACATTGAAAAATTGGGAATTCGAAAACAAAATTTGGAAAGGATCATAGCAGCCACCAAAAAACCCAATGGCGTTTTTCTGACCACCGGACCGACTGGATCGGGAAAAACCACCACACTGTACTCCGCGCTGAAAGTTCTGAACAATCCTGAAGTGAAAATAATCACAGTCGAAGATCCGATCGAATATCAGCTTGATGGAATTTTGCAAACATCAGTCAATGACAAGGAAGGTTACACCTTTGCGACCGCACTTCGCGCGCTTTTGCGTCAAAATCCTGACATCATGATGATCGGTGAAATCCGCGACGAAGAAACGGCCAACATTGCCATCCAGGCAGCTTTGACCGGTCACTCGATTCTTTCCACCTTGCACACCAACGACGCCGCAGGCTCAATCCAGCGTCTGGTGAACATGGGAGTACGCTCTGATGATCTGGCCACTGCCGTGAACGCTTTGATGGCTCAACGGCTGGTGCGAAAACTTTGTGATTGCAAAACCGAAAGGCAACTCAGTGAAGAAGAAATTTCAAGAATGAAAAAAGTTTTTGCAAACATTTCAGAAAAATCAGGAATTTCCGTGCCCGACATCCAAAAAGTTTTTGAACCTAAGGGCTGTGACAAATGCAACAACATTGGCTACAAAGGACGCACAACCATCAGTGAAGTCTTGGTCGTCGATCGCGACATCGAAGAACTGATCACCCAAGGCGCTTCATCTTCCCAAATCCGCGACAAAGCCATGGAAAACGGCATGATAACAATGGAGCAAGATGGCCTGCTCAAAGTCCTTGAAGGCGAGACGACTTTGGAAGAAGTGGAAAGAGTGGTATAAACAGTTTCTTAGGCGTTAGCTTCTTAGGAAATACAAAAACATGAATAAAAAACCTTTCCACGCTAAGAGGAAAGGTTTTTTCGGTAACAATCGTCATTGTGTTCATTGTTCTGTAGACAAGTCCAGCAAGATAGATCCCGCCGGGAAGGAGCAGTGTCGAGGAGAAGAGCAGCCGAAACCGCCCAGCCCATGTCTGGACAAGAAAGCACCCGATACTGAGGACAAAAGATAGAAGCCCCCAGCTGTCTACAGGACAATGAAAACAAATATTTTGTAAAACTACTTCTTCACTTGATTATCGAGTCTAGCACGCCTTTGTTTTTTTGTCAAGAGGAATAACATTTAATCATATAAGCATATGAACATGTAAGTATTTTTGCACGAAACAATGGCTCAAAAAGGGCCTATATTATGTTACGCTTGGAGGATGGGGATTATTTCAATCAAAGATAAAGTGCTTTATTTGAAGTAAAACAGTTGTTTGTATGTTTGTATGTTTTGTGCTTAAATGATTGTATGATAACCACTTCGGAAGAACAAGATGAGGACATAAGTCTGGATACTACGCTTCGGCCGCAGCGCTTGAGCGAATATGTCGGACAACAGAAAATCCGCAAAAATTTGCAGATGTTTATTGATGCTGCCAAAAAAAGAGGCGAATCAATCGAGCATGTGCTTTTGTATGGTCCGGCAGGACTTGGAAAAACGACTTTGGCGCACATCATTGCCAATGAGATGGGAGTGAACATCAAAGTGACTTCCGGTCCGGCCATCGAGAGAGTGGGCGACTTGGGTTCGATTCTGACCAACCTGCAAGACGGCGATGTGCTTTTCATTGATGAGATCCATAGGCTCAACAAACTTATTGAAGAAGTTCTTTATCCGGCCATGGAAGATTACAAATTGGATGTGATCATCGGCAAGGGACCATCGGCTCGCACGTTGCAACTTGATTTGCCAAAATTCACCCTGATCGGAGCTACAACCAGATTGGGAGCACTTTCAAATCCTTTGCGCAACCGTTTCGGAGCGATCCATCGTTTGGAATTTTATGACGAAGATGAAATGAAAAGCATCATCCATCGCAGTGGAAAAATTTTGGGAATCTCTTTGGATGACAGCGGTGCGCGTGAAATTGCGGTTTCCAGCCGAAAAACTCCCCGCGTTGGCAACAGGATCATCAAACGTGTGCGTGACTTTGCACAGATCAATGATCATGCGACCATCGACAGTGCCGTGGCGCGCAAAGCTTTGGAAATGATGGACGTGGATCCTTTGGGACTTGAACCGACAGACCGTTTCATTTTGGAAACAATCATCAAAAAATTCAATGGCGGACCAGTGGGAATTTCCACCATTGCGGCTGCAACTTCTGAAGAGATTGAAACGATCGAAGACGTGTATGAACCTTTTCTGATCCAACTCGGATTTTTGACCCGCACTCCTCGCGGAAGAATGGTAACCGAACATGGCTATGCGCACATGGGCATCGACATGCCGGAAGGAAATCAGACAAAACTAACTTAGTCCCCGTCATTCCTGTGTGGACGCGAATACAATTTTTTGCAGAAGAATTTTTTGTTTCGCCTATTTCCTTTTTCGGCACGCTCGCAATCGAAGAACTATGATTGCTCGCTCGTCCTCGCTCTCGCTGCGGATGGCCTCAAAAGAAAATAGGCTCACAAAAAGATTTCTATGTGCTATAATAAAAAAAGAAAAACAAAACAAAAACAATTTTTATGTTGATCCTGATTCTTCAAATATTGTACGGCATATTTTTTCTGACGATGTTTCTGATGAGCATTTTCATCATCTATCACATCGTCTTTTATTCATATTCCACGCCATCAAAGCTGATCACTCTTTTGATTTTTATTCCAGTGGCGGGAGTTTTGCTTTTCACCAATGCGGTGCTGTTTTCCTCGATCAATTTGGAAAACATTTTTTCCGGATTGTTGCCGTAAGAAGAATAATTTAAAACCCTCTGACCTTGCTCAAACCTCACCTCAATCCTCTCCTTGTCTAAGGAGAGGAAGAAATAATGAAAAAACATTTATATGGACGGATTTTCAAAATATCATTTCAGGGATTTGGAAGATGGCGATGAAATTCTGCATGTGTATCATCGCAATTGGTTCTATCTTCTGCAACAATATTTGCTGGTGTTTCTGATGTTGGCAATATTTTTGGGTGCGGTTTTCTATTTGCCAATCCTGTTTCCAAGCATGGTAAATTCCGAATTCCGAGACGTGGCCTTGTTTCTTGAAAATGTTGTCCTGTTGGCCTTGTGGCTGTTCGGATTTTTGATCTGGGTGGACTACTATTTCGACATCTGGATCATTACTTCGGAGCGCATCGTGAACATTGAACAGAAAGGCTTGTTCACGCGCCATGTCAGCGAACTCAGATACAACAAGATCGAAGACATCACCACGGAAGTCACGGGATTTTTTCCTACAATTTTGAATTTCGGAGATGTGAAAATCCAAACAGCCGCAGAGGAGGCGGAATTCAGATTCAGGACAGTTTCTGATCCATATCGCATCAAAAACATCATCATGGAACTTCAGAAAAAACATGAAAATGATTCAACTGAAGAATTGGGCGATATGATCAAAGAAAAAATAAGCGCATAGTTTCTGTTTTGTGCATGGGGGCACAGCAAATTCGGGTGAAAACAACACAAAAACAAACAGCCCATCTGATGGAAGTCCGATGGGTAAAAAAATCATTCAAATATCAAGCGCTGTTGGTGCCACTTTTTGTGGCGCTTTTTGTTTGGCAAGATGTTTTTGGAAAAGGCAGTGACCATCTGGTCGTAAACGAAATCCAATATGAAGATTCGGAAGGCAATTCCAAACATGATTTCGTGGAGATATACAATCCGACAGACCATGACATCGATTTGGGAAATTTCAATTTGTCCAAAATGACTTCCAGTGGAAAAACATATGGGATCAAAAGTCCATTGGCCAACAAAGGAACTATGCTCAAATCAAAATCTTTTTACGTCTGGGCCAGCACTGCAGACAGCGAATATGCCAAAAGCATCAAGGCGGACATTGCCACTTCTGAAACTCTGGCCAACAACAATGCGGTTGCAATCATCAATCGTTCTGACTCAAGCGTTGTCGACGGCGTCTGTTGGGGAACATTGGATGCAAGCAAAATAGATTATTGCGAAAAAAATTCCTTTGTCTCGTCTTTCGTCAAAGCAAGCATGGGCAGGATTGACGGCGCTGACAGTGATGACAATCCGGCAGATTTTTTTGTTTTGAAAAATTCTTCACCTGGCAAGGAGAATGTGAAATTGGAAGAAGAAAAGAAAGAAGAAGACAAAACTGAAACCAAACCGAAAGAATATCCCACCGGAATTTCAATCACCGAACTTTTTCCCAATCCATTCCAATCCCAATATGAAGAATATGTCGAGCTGTATAATGGCACGAATGAAGACGTCGATCTTTTGGGTTGGACTTTGCACGACGCTTCCAAATCAGGAAAATATACTTTTTTGGAAAGCGTTGTCATTAAAGCCAAAAAATATCTGGCAATCTTCAAAAAAGATTTCAAATTCGCGCTCAACAATTCTGGCAATGAAAGCGTCACACTTTTTGATCCCAATGGAAAAGAAATCGCCAACGCCATCTATGATGGCAGCCAGAAAAATGCTTCCTACAATTTCGATGGCAGCAATTGGCGTTGGAGCAAATTTTTGACTCCGGGAGGTGAAAACATTTTGAACAACCAGCCTTTCGGAACAGTGGAAATCGACAATGAAGTTTTTGCCGGAGCGTATGCTGATTTTGCAATTGCAACCGGTGATCTTGATGGCGACAAGGTGAAAATTTCTTGGGATTTTGGCGATGGTCACAAAAGTTATCTGGCAAAAACGCGGCACAAATATGAAAAAGTCGGAACCTATCAGGCAAGCGTGAAATTGTCAGATGGCAGCGAAGATGTTTTGAAAAATTTCACGGTTGAAGTGGAAGAATTTCCATATCCGGAAATAAAAATCATCGCCATCAATGCCAATCCCGACGGCTCAGACACAGGAGCTGAATCAATAACTGTGCAGAACAAATCAAAAAAGAAAATCAATCTGCTTGGTTGGAGCATCGCAACCGGTTGGAAAAAATTCATCAATCATCCGATCAAAGAAGATGTTGTCATCAAGCAAAATGCAGTGCAAGAACTGACGCACGACGTCGCAAGTTTCGCTCTCAACAACACCAAGGCCAAAATCCAACTGCGCTATCCAGATGGAAAAGTCGCCCACGAAGTCAAATACAAATCTCCCAACAAAACGATTGCCGAAGGAGAAAAATATGTGAAGGAAAAAGGCGGATGGGCTTGGGTTTTGAGTCAAAAGTCCATCAAGTCAGAAAAGCAGGAAGAAGCAAATCAGTTAGAGGTCAGCGGTCAACAGTCAACGGAAATGAAGGACATGGAAGAAGAAAACATTTCGTCAGCAGTCAGCAGTGAGCAATCATCTGATCACAATGAAAAAGGCGGTGAAATTGCCGGCGCTGAAACTGTGAAAAAAGAAATTGCCATGTTTAGAAAAAATGATCTGAAAAATATCAAGTTGTCAGAGTTTGAGCCCCAAGTTCTCGGAGCCGAAACAATCCGGATCATTGACGGCCAATATTTTTTCACCTCGCAAAATGTTGAGCAAGAGCATTACGCGCTTTCATTCTTGAAAAACATTGCCTCATATTTGAACACAAAACTTAATCTGCTTTTGAATTTTTTCTTCCAATAAAAAAATCGGCTGGTCGCCGACTTTTTATATTGCAAAGGTGTTTATTTTTTGATGTTAAATTTTGTTTTATTGACTTCTTCCAATAATTCCAACGTTAGCTTCACGGAAGGATTTCTGGATTCCAACAGCCAAAGTTTATCGTTGAATTTTTCATGCAAAGGGCGCAGGAACTCATCTCCCCATGATGGAGAAAAAGTGCTCACTCCTTCAAAGTCAACTTCCACCAATTCATTTTCTTTGATGTTTTCTAATGATGGCTTGAAAGCTGCAAAAGCTTCACGCCCAGCTTGTCGCGAAATTAGCATGCTGCCGAATTTTCTAAGTTCTATTTTCATAAATTTAAAAAAATATTTTTTCTTAAAACGTTATGGATGCAAAGCATCCTTTTATTGGAATTTCTGTTTGCTTTATTTCAATTGTCTGACTTTTTTTTGAAAGCGAGAGGGAAGCATTTCCGTTTTGGAAAAAGAGCTCCATGTTATTAATAGCAATAATCTTGCGGACAAATTTCAAACCGTTGCCTCTTTCTTCGGGAGCTCTGCCGGATATTATTTCAGTAAAAGCCACATTCAGGGCTTGTTCATCGTTTTCCAGTTCTGGCTTTACTCTTTTCAATGTTTTCAAAATTCCTTGTCCTCTGTCTGCAAGCACAATTTCTTTTCTGACCGTATCATATCCGAAAAATATTCCAGGTATGTCAGACCAGTTGCCGATATTGTGATCAAACGAATTGTTTCCGATTTCACCGGCAGCGGCAATGATCAGGTTGTAGTTTTCTTCAAAGCCTGGAACTTTCCTAAGCTCATCTTCCAATTTTGATAATCTTGCCTGGAAAACTGAACTGTTTGGACAATAAAAATCATGCTCTGGTTCTCTTGGCTGTTCATCTGATGCCCAGGAAAAAGCTTCTGAATAAAGAGAATCCTTCAAGAATATGCGTATTTTTTTCACAGAAAAAACCCTTCTGCCAGTGGGTGTGCGCATGGAAGTGAACTTGCCGTTTTTGTCCCAATTGCGAAGAGTGGCTGGGTTGACACCCAATATTTTTGCGGCTTTGCCTATCGGTATGTAATTGTCTTGCATAATGTGTATATAATGTTGACTTTATTGTACAAAAACATACAACAAATGTCAAATATATATAAAAGTATACAAAAACAGCTAAAACATACAAAAGTATATAAAAAATAGGAAAATAATGAAAAAAGACCATCGCGAGTTTGCGATGGTCAGTGCCGAGCATTAGTCATCAGGTTGAAAGTATATGATAACAGATTTACAATTATCATCTCCTTCCATATCCAATGCTGTATGCCCGAAATCTCTTAGGCATATAGACGACATACTTCCCAAATAATTCGCAACTTCCATCCAATCCTGAAGCATTATTTGGCCCTCTAAATCGCCACTATTCATTTCCAGGTGTATTTCAGCTTCAACTGTTCCCATGTTGGATTTATCAAGTAGTTCGATAAATTTTTTGTATACCGCTGAATATACCAATAATATGACCGGGTTTTGCTGAAGATAACTCAAAAGCAACGAAACAATTTTCAAGCAGTTCTCTTTTTTCATTGTGCACTCCTTTTTTATCTGTTATAACTACGTGTTAACACATGCCGACGTCCAAAAGAATTTCCCAATCCTCCTTTTTTCGCATTGACATTAAATTGGTCAAAAGTATCTTGTCGTACAACTCAACTTGTTTCCCAGAAAGCAATGCCCTTAATGGTAGCTTTTTGTCTTTGTAAAATTGAAAACAAGCATCTTTGTATTCAGGAAATATGATACAGAAAAACATATCCATCAGCGATTTATATTCAGCTGAAATCAGGAGAGAAGAGAGTCTCTTTTGATGACTTTTGCGCGAATGCAGATAACTTTCAGTCTTTGTAAATATTGAAGCAGTCATCCCATTATTTACGCAATGCATTTCTTGAATCATTAACATTCCCATGATGATACCTCCTTATTTTTTTTCTTTCTTTTTCATATATATCCAATAGATTAGATACCAAATTGATATATATGTAACTATTATGATCGCAACTAAAAATGAATGACTCGAGTTATTTAATAGCCACTCCATCCAACCTATAGCATAAACAAATTGTAATTTGATCAGCATATAGGTCATAAATGTGAAGAGCAGATACCAAATGAAGCCTTGCAGTTTGTCTTTCATGGCATTCTCCTTTTCTATTTGAGGTGATTAAATTTTGAATGAACTATGTTAGATGTTTTATTAATTCATCGTAACAACGTATGATACGCCCAAAATAGTAAATTGTCAATAATAAGCGTCAAGTTTGTATCGCGATTAAATAATTGAAAATGACAAATTGCTTAAATTAAGCCTAATATTGACAAAATTGCCAGATATGCTATACTAATAATGTTGACGGAAAGTATCGACATACAATAAGTCTATCAAGTAAAAAGTACATCAAGTTCATAAAGTAAAATGCGAAATGCGGGCCTGGATTCCGGTTCCTCTATAGGCGGACACGGCAAGTCCGGAATGACAAAAAGGGGGAAGCCTTCACCCTCACCCCAACCCTCTCCCATAGGGCGAGGGAGTAATAATGAAGAAAACTTTGGCTATGGAAATTAAAAACATGCTTCAACAATTCGGGCTTCAGGGCAAAAAGGCAGATGTTTATCTGGCGGCTTTGGAATTGGGAAGTTCTTCAGTAATTGAAATCGCCAAGAAAGCAAGCATTAAACGGACGACTTGCTATGACATCTTGATGGATTTGGAAGCCGAGGGACTTATTTCCGAAACCTCCAAGGGCAAGAAGCGTTTGTTTGTAGGCGAAGATCCGGAAAAGATTCAAAGAAATTTAAAAAACAAAGAAAGATTGTTTGCGGAAATTTTGCCGCAGCTGCAATCAATTCATAATGTCCGTGGTTCAAAACCAAAGATCAGATTTTATGAAGGCAAAGAGGGATTGAAAGAGGTATATGCTGATACGCTCCGATATAAAACTGAAACACTGGGGTTTGCTTCTGATGATATCATAAAGACTATGGGTATGGAGTGGTCAATGGAATATTTAGCAAGAAGAAAAAAGGCTGGCATTTGGGCAAAAGCCATTATTCCTGGAACTGAATTTATGACAGAAAAATTTCTCTCTAAAGATACGGAGCAACTTCGCATGACAAAATCAATCGATCCTAAAAAATATCCCTTTTCCATCGAAATAAATGTTTATGGTCACAATAAAGTTGCTCTGATGTCAGCCAAAGAGGAAATCGGGCTCATCATTGAAGGGCAAGAAATCCACAACACTCTCAAATTGATTTTTCAACTCATCTGGGATTTGCTGCCAGAGATAAAAGTGAAATAGGCTTGAAATGCTTAAATTGCAATGCTAGTATTAAATCATAGAGCACATAACACATAACACATAACATACAACATATAACATAAAAGACGGCAATGAAATGAGAATTTGAATTTTGCTACATGCTTTATGCTATATGCTTCATGAAACGATATGTCAGGACATTCACATTGGGCGGGAATAAAACAAAGAAAAGGCGTTAATGATGCCAAAAGGGCGAACGTGTTCACCAAATATGGACGTTTGATCACGATTGCTGCCAAAGAAGGCGGCGGAAAGCCGGAAATGAATTTCAAATTGAAAATGGCAATCGACCAGGCCCGCTATGTCAACATGCCCAAGGAAACAATTGAACGTGCCATCAAAAAAGGCACGGGCGAGTTGAAAGATGGCGCTGAAATCGAGGAAATCATCTATGAAGGCTATGGCCCAGGCAATGTGGCGATGCTCATCAAGACTGCCACTGACAATCGCAATCGAACCGGCAGCGAGGTGCGCAGCATTCTGACCAAGGCTGGCGGAAAACCGGCAGCCGAAGGCGGAGTGAAATTCATGTTCAAATTGGTGGGAAACATCGCAGTGAGTGTGGGCGACCGTGATCCCTATGAAGTTGAAATGGCAGCCATTGAAGCTGGCGCAGAAGACACTTTGTATGAAGGAGACATCGTGGTTGTTTATACTAAAATTGAAGACTTGCAAAAAGTTAAGGAAAATCTGGACAAAGCCGGACTTACCGTTGAAGGCGCTGATCTTGTGTATGCGCCGGTGCAAAAAACCGAGCTTGATGCTGACTCCAAAATCGACTACGAAAAACTTTTGGAAAAATTGGACGAGAATGATGACGTGCAGGAAATTTATGACAATTTGTAATCTTGAGGATTACAAATTGTAATGTCAAGATCCAAATGTCAAATGACAAATAAATGACTTAAGCTCAAATAATTAAATTTTTAGATTTTTGTCATTTGAGATTTGAGGCTTGAGATTTTAAAACTTCCTTTATAAAACCGATAATGCAAAAACAAAAAGATATATTGGACACTAAAACCCTACGCGTTCTAGGTATTGATCCTGGCACGGCTATTGTCGGTTGGGCTGTTTTGGATGAGACCAAGGGACAGGTGACCGCGGTCGCCTATGGACACATCACCACTTCGCCGGAAAACTCCACGGCGGAGCGTCTTTTTGAGGTGGTGAAAGATTTGGAACAGATCATTGAAAAATACAAACCCCAGGAGTCGGCTGTGGAAGATCTGTTCTTTTTCAAGAATGTGAAAACGGTGATGAAAGTGAGCCAGGCTCGCGGTTCAATACTCTTGACACTTGAGAGATTTTGTGTTAGCATATTTGAATATACACCGCTCCAAGTCAAACAAGCTTTGACTGGCTACGGCAGGGCAGAAAAGAAGCAAATTCAGCTGATGGTGAAGAATATTTTGAAGCTCAAAGAGATTCCCAAGCCTGATGACACCGCCGACGCGATCGCCATTGCGCTGTGTCATATAAATAGCAGAAAAATGAGGGAAATAAGGGCTAATTGTCGCTAATTGTTTAATGTTTTATTTGTTAAGTTGTTAATTTCTAATTACCAATTATTAATTTCTAATTAATGTCCAATTTCTCAATTTCTAAGTTTGGACATTTTAACAATTTTGATTTTATTAGGAATTAGATATTAGAAATTAGAAATTCAAATTTTATAGTTAAATAAGAAGATTTAGGTATTTTTATTAATGTTAACTTTATGCAGAATATCAGTCCTGTCATCAAATATTTCATCGAACAAGGTGTTCCGCTTGATACGGTAATTTTGCTTTTGATGTTGCCGATCGTGGTGACTTTGATCGCTTTTTTCCGCCAAGTGATCGGAATCAAAGCTTTCGGAATCTACACTCCGGCCATTGTGACCTTCGCATTTTTGGCTGTGCCGCAGCTGCGCTACGGTGTGCTTATTTTCATTGTGGTGATTCTGGTTGGAATGATCATGCGCTACGCCCTGAAAGGTTTGCGTATTTTGTATCTGCCACGGGTGGCCATCACTCTCAGCATCATCGCTTTTTCAATACTTGTTTTGCTTGGCGCTGGCGGCGCTATGCACAGAACTGGTCTGGCTGCAGTTTCAATTTTTCCAATCTTGATCATGATCACGATTGTGGAAAAATTTGTGGCAGCCCAAATTGAAACAGGCAATCGCGCAGCGCTTGTTTTGGCCATTGAAACATTGGTCATTTCCTTGTTCGGATATTATTTGGCCAGTTGGCCATTGCTCATTGGCGGCATCGTGGCTTTTCCGTGGCTCATTTTGATCACGATCCCGATCAACATATTTTTGGGAAAATGGGATGGCTTGCGTTTGAATGAATACATACGTTTTAGGGAAGTTTTAAAAAATCTCAAATAGATGTTGGAAATTTTTAAAAATGGAAGCAAGTTGTTGGGCATGAATGCTCGCAATCTTGATTACATTCGTCCATACAACAGAAAACGTGCCAAAAGATTGGCGGATGACAAGATCTTGAGCAAAAGAATGCTCAGGAAGGCAGGCATTCCGGTTCCGAAATTGTTGGCAAAAATAAAGACAGTCGATGAATTGGAAAATTTCGATTGGTTTTCTTTGCCGAACACTTTTGCCTTGAAACCCAACAGGGGATTTGGCGGAGGAGGAATTATGGTCGTTTATGGAAAAAAGAAAACTTTCAAATGCGTTTCTCCGGACGGAACCGAAATTGTTCCTGATCCTGTTTGGATAAAATCCGATGGATCAAAGGTGACTGTGAGCGATTTGAAAAGCCACATCCGCAACATTCTGGATGGTGCATTTTCACTGGCCAACATTCCGGACGTGGCTTTTTTTGAAGAACGTCTGACATTGTTGAAACTTTTCAAGCCATATGCCTACAAAGGAATTCCCGACATTCGCGTGATCGTTTTCAATCGCATTCCAGTGATGGCCATGCTTCGTTTGCCTACCAAAGAATCTGGCGGAAAAGCCAATTTGCAACAAGGCGGAATCGGAGTGGGCATCGACTTGGCAACCGGTGTGACCACTACTGCTGTTTTGGGCAAAGGAAAAATCATCGACTATGTGCCAGGAACAAGAATGTTGCTTTCCGGAATCAGGATTCCATATTGGAAAGATATTTTGCTGTTGGCCGTGAAGGCTCAGGAAATTTCTGGCATGGGATATTTGGGAGCGGATGTGGCCATCGATCGTGAACGCGGACCGGTGTTTTTGGAAATAAACGCCCGTCCCGGTTTGGCGATCCAAGTTGCCAATCTTTCCGGACTCAGGGAAAGATTGGAACGCATCAAAGGTTTGAAAATAAAAACAGCCGCCCGCGGGGTGCGCGTGGGAAGGGATTTGTTCGGAGGGGAAATCGAGGAAGAACTCGAGGAAATTTCCGGACGAAAAGTTATCGGAACAATTGAAAAAATAAAGCTAATGGGCATAAAAGGACGGACTGTTGAGCTCGAAGCAAAAATTGATACGGGCGCAGGATTCACTTCAATCGATATCGATTTGGCACAGCAACTTGGCTTTGAGGACACGGTGGCTGAATATCAAAAAATTGAAACAACATACAAGGACATCAGACATCTGAGCAAAAAAGAGCGTTGGGATATTTACAAACACATTCCTCATCTTGAAAGCATGGTGGTTGTCAATTCTGCCAGCGGTTCGACTTATCGTCCAACAATTAAAATCACGGTTATTATGGATGATGTCGTGATTCCCACCAAGGTGACTCTGATCAACCGTGCACATTTGAAATATCCTATAATTATCGGCAAAAGAAATTTGAAGAAGTTTTTGATTGATGTAAATAAATGAAAATTTTATGAAAAATATTGTAACTATATATTATGGTGATGATTGGGACAAGGAAATTCCTATAAAAAATGAGGCCACCAGAAAATCTTTTGAAAACTGGCATAAAAAAAGTTTTGAGCAAGGTGTTGAAATGTATAGATCAAGCGTCAAATGGTATGATGCTGTCAGCGGTGTTTTTAAAAAGGCTTGGATTTTTCGCGATGGGAAATGGCACAAAATTGAAAAAGATATACGAGCAGACTTGATATACGATAAGGTTGGAGGTGCACATAATTATGAGCTGCATGATCTTAAAATGAGGATGTTGGAAAACAGCAAAGTTTTTAATGTGCCACTCTTTCAAACATTCTTGAATAATAAAATTTCGCAATACGTTATGTTTGGGGAATTTATGCCTAAGACTTTTTTGGCGTTGAATGATGAAGAATTTTATCAATGCATTGAAAAGATAATCTCAGGCAAAGTTGTTATAAAAAAAATATATGGTAGCGGAGGATTCGGAGTTTCAATTGAAGAAAAGGGTCAATTGAATCAGGAAAAACGAGAATACCCAGTGCTTATCCAAGAATTCATTCAAAGCACAGGAGGTATTCCTGGTTTTTCACCAAAGGGAGTGGTGGCAGATCTTCGCATGGTATATTTCAATCACAAATTTTCCTATGCCTTGTCGCGCGTGGCAAAAGGTGATTCCTTGTTTACGAATTTTCATCAAGGTGCGACGGCCGTCATGGTTCCAGTAGAAAAAATTCCTGAAGATGCAAAACGAATTGTACAAAAAATTGTTGAAAAATTGCATATTTTCCCTAAAGCACTATATTCTATAGACCTTATGTTTTCAGATGATGGGAAACCTTTTGTTATTGAAATGAACACCACACCAGGTCTTGATTTGTTGGGACAATTTGGCAGCAAGCAGCAACAAGATGATTTTTTTAATGACTTTATAGGTCTTTTGTAAGAAATGGATTCGAAAAAAAAGATAAGAATAGCCATTGTTGCACCACCATTCGGAAATAATGGTGGACCTGAGATTGTGGCTCAAAATCTTACTGATGCTTTGTTGGAAATCGGCGTTGATGTGACTTTTTTTGCGCCAGCTGATTTCATTACTAACGCTAAACATGTGCATACCTTACCAGTGAGTCTTTGGAAAATAAAAGATTTTAAAAATCAATCAAAAGAGGAAAGGAGAAATTTAAGGATAAAAAGTCAGATGGAAGTTTTGAAATATCAGAAAGATTTTGATATTGTTCATCTTCATTCTCAAAAATATGCACATCTGGTTGGTGAGCTGATAAAAAAACCTTGCGTTTTGACTTTTCACAATAAAATAGAACAACTGGAATTTGAAAAAATAAAAAAAACAGGAATTTTTACCGTATCACTTTCTGAGACTCATGGAAATGGATTGGAGCTGTCTGCAATTATTCCAAATGGAATTCCAGTTGAAAATATTAATCCTTCGTTTGAAAAGGGGAAATATTTGATTGCTATCGGCAGATTGACAGAATCAAAAGGTATTGATATTGCGATAAAAATTGCCAAAAAAGCGCAAAAGAAACTTTATATTTTTGGTAGGATTGGAGATTCGCTGGAAAGACAGCAATATTTTAATGAAAAAATAAAACCATTGCTGGATGAAAATATAATCTATAAGGGAGAAGTTTCACAAAAAGAAATATTTGAATATTTGAAAAATGCTGAAGCATTGATATCTCCGATAAGAAGAATCACAAAAGTTTGCCCATTGACCGTGATCGAATCTTTGGCGTGCGGAACTCCTGTTATAGGGTCATTAATGAATCCAACGCCAGAAATATTGCAAGATAATTCAATAGCATGTCTTTCTGGCGAAATGGATGTTTTGGTTGATGCGGCAAGAAATATCGAAAGATTTGATAGAAAAAAATGTCGTAAGGTTGCAGAAACATATTTTAGCAACATAGTCATGGCAAAAAAATATTTGGAGTTGTATGAAAAAATATTGAAAGCCTGAACAAGGCAAGAGCGAACCTATGGAACAAGCAGCACGAATAAGTGAACTGAAAAACCCAAATCTTGTACTAAAAAAGAAGATATTGGAATTTTATAATGCAGGATTTCCAAAATCCCAATGGGACATGGAAAAACTGGATTATTTTTTTTGCGAAAAAAACAAGGGCATTTGTCTTGTTGTTGAGAAAGAAAATGAAATAGGCGGAATGATAATCGGCAGAAAAAACAAAGTCACAAAAAATTGTGTGACACTGAGCGCTTTGTTGGTCGGTGATGATT
>JAQTLF010000011.1:0-18775 GCA_028715015.1 Candidatus Moraniibacteriota bacterium
TTGGCAGTCAGTCAGGCAGCCACCTTGCCCATATTCAGACCACTGATCGGTCTTGATAAGGAAGAAATAATGCAAAAAGCCAAGTTCATCGGCACTTACGACATTTCCATTCAACCGCATGATGATTGTTGCACGCGCTTGATGCCCAAAAAACCTGAAACGCGCGCCAAACTTTGGGAAGTTCTTGAAGCAGAGGCGGCTTTGAATATTCCAGAATTAATCAGCAAAACACTGGAAAAAACTGAATTGATAAAATAAATAAAATAGTTGTAATTTACTGCAACTTTTTTGCTTTGACTGTTTTCTTTTGAGGCCATCCGCAGCGACAGCGAGGACCGAGCAAGCAGTCATTGTTCCTGACTGCGAAGCGTGCCGAGAAAGGAAACAGGCAAAACAAAAAAAATATATTGCCAAACAAAAAACGATTCCTTGCCGAATCGTTTTTTCTTTGGTTTTGATTTCTATCTATTCTCCATCGCCGTCATGGTCCAAATCCTTGCCATTTTTTTCAGCATTCTTGGTGTCTGTGCTGTCAGCTTCTTCGTCGCTTTGGCAATTGCCACATTTCCTGATCTCGCTGGCTGCAAAAGTGTGGTCGCCTTCTTTTTTGCCCACAATCTTGATTATCTTTCCTTTTTTGGGAACAGACTGGGGTTCGTGCTGGACATTTTTTTCATCGATCTGCCAATCCTGGCCTGTTTCATCTTTGATAGTGATGCTGTCATCAGCAGGATCCACATTAACAACTTTTCCCACCAACAAACCATTGTCAGGCCTCATCCAAAGTTCACTACGAGCCTCACGTTTGGATTTATCATAAAAAGGCATGTTTTTGGACATAAGCATATCGATCTGATTTCCCATTCCCAAGGCATACAACACGCTGCCCAACAAAACACTCAAGGCGATGCTGCCACTGACGATCCATCTTCTTTTGAAACGATATCCCAATCTCGTGTGTTTCCAATTGTAATAAGCGACTGATGCGAACAACATGACTGACAAAAACCAAAAGTATGGAAGCAGCATCACAGTTGAAGTGAAAAAGTTTCCATGCACTTGATTAAAAACATTCAGATCCCGAAAATCAATGATGTGCACGATAACACTGAAAGAAAGACTGCCCAGCAACACCGACACCATCAACAATCCCCAAAAAACATAACTCTTCAACAAAAAACGCCAACGCGCAGCAGGCACGATGTGATCATGCTTTATCTTTCCCAAAATGTCTTCGCTGAGTTTTGTCATACTATTTAAATTAATTTTTCATCAATTTGACCTGCGTCAATTCTCTCTTTAATGTTTCTTCCTTGAATTGCTTTTTTGCCCTATTTATGAGGGTTGCCACAGTTCCCATGGGTTTTTCCAAAATATCGGAAATTTCTTTGTAATCCTTGTCTTCCAAAAATTTCAAAACCAAAACTTCCCTGTATTTTTCATCAAGTCCTTTGAGTATCGCACGAACTTCTTCTCCGGTATATTTTCTTTCCAATTCCTTGGCCAAATCCTCGCTGCTTGCCAAAATGTTGAGCAATTGTCCATCGCCTTCATAGGTCACCGTCTTTGGACGAGCCGTGATTTTTCTGAAATGGCTGATCACCTTGTTGTGCGCGATACGATAGATCCAGGAGGAAAATTTGAGATCCTGGTCAAAATCATTCAAATTTTTGTAAGCACTGATGAAAACATCTTGCAAAGTGTCTTCCACATCTTCTTTGGAACCGCCTGAGATTCGCAAAATATAGCGTGTCAGTTTTTCCTCATAGCGTTCGATCAAAACAGCATAAAAATTCTCATCTTTAAGTGTCATGGAAACGATTTCCTCATCTGACAACGTGGAAATATCCTCGATTTTTTCAATATTTTTATTTTCCATCCAATGCACCGGCGACACACACATGAATACATACGCACTCCCAGCACTATCCTTTCAGCTCATTCATGTCTGACCGCCTATTTTAACCTTAATATGGGCAGTTGCACATTATCGATAACCAAAGAACTATAACACACCTTCACAAAAAATGGAAGGTTTTGCAAATTTGTTTTTCTAGACAACAACCCTGACAAGAAGAGGCGAGATGCGTGTGGTTATTTCATAATTAATGGTGTCTATTTTTTCGGCAATATCTTCGGCTGTTATTTCAGCGTCGCCCTGCTTGCCAAGCAGCACCACTTCATCCTCGGCAGCCACATTTTCCAAATGCGAAACATCTACCACGAACATGTTCATGGCAACCCTTCCCAAAATCGGACATTTTGTGCCACCCACAAGAACCTCGCCACGGCTTGAAAGTCCACGATCGAAACCATCGCTATATCCTTGAGGAATCACGGCTATTTTGGTTATTTTTTCCGTCACATGTGTCAGTCCATAACCGATGGAATAACCCGCCGGCACTGTCTTTACCTGCGCCACGTGCGTGACCCAACGCAAAACCGGTTTGAGAGAAAAAGTTTTTGAGGCGAATTTTTCTTTCAGATCATTTGATGGCCACATGCCATAGAGACTTATTCCTGGTCTGATGAGTTTTGACTGCCCTGCCACATTTTCCCAGGCCATGACGCCGGAGCTTGCCGACATGTGCGTTTTCAAACCAACAAAACCGTTTTGCTCGAAAACATCGACCGCCTTTTGAAAAGCATCGATCTGTTTTTGGGCATGGGAAAAATCAGTCGTATCCTCAATGTTGGCGAAATGCGAATAAATTCCATCCACCACGATGTTTTCGCATTTTTTCAAAACATCGGCAATTTTTTGCACATCTTCCGGCATGACGCCTTGGCGGCCAAGATAGGCATCGATTTTCACATGCACGATCGCCTTTTTTTTCATTTTTCCAGCAACATCGTTCAAAGCCAGAATCTGTTCTTGGTCATACACACCCAAAATTCCATCCAGCGCCAAAGCCTCGGACATTTCATTTTTGGCAATATATCCCAAAACTAAAACTTTTTTTTGAGAAATTTTTCTAATCAAAATCAACTCTTGCAGGTCATCGACTTGGAAATAGTCAGTGACCTCGTCCAAAATCTTGGCCACCTCATTCTGACCATGCCCATAGGCATTGGCTTTCACGACGGAAATCATTCCGACCCCGCTGCCAACCATCGATTTCATCATCCCGAAATTGTGCAGCAAATTTTCTTTTGATATTTCAACATATGACAACATAAGCATTATTCCCTTAAACAATTAAAATATGATAATATCTATATTTTCTTATGTTTGGAACAATTATGCAAGCATACGCAAAAACCGCCGTTTTTGACGGGGCTTTTGTTTGGGTTTTTACCATTGTAACCGAATGACTTATACACCTGTTTCAGTGGTGGTCATGCCACCATCATCTGTCACGGTGCCAGTGTCATCAGCATTGTTTTCATTATCGGTCCTATTGTCGTTTCTTCTGTCACTTCTGGTTTCTCGACGATTTCGATCATTGTGACGATCGCCATTCTCTTTTGCAAAGGCGACTGATCCAAAGGAACCCAATGTAAGCAAGGCTAACGCTACAACAGCCAAAGTTCTGAACTTTTTCATATGTTTGCGTAGCTTTATTTTTTTAAGATATCGAAACTTTCATTGTCCCATGCATCCTTCGACCTCCGCAGATGTATTTCGCCTTTCATAAAACACTCAAGGACATTGAAAGTAGCTTTCTACTATTGTATATGTGATACGCAAACTTTGGCATTTTATTGCAAAAAGCAGCTTGTGCAAATTCAAACTACATCATCAATTTCTCCAAGTTCAAACGAGATGATTGTCTGAGGATCTTTCAAGAAGAATTTTCCCTCAAAATTCTTGCCGGCCAGCATCAAAGGCATCCAGTGCACATCGTCAGGCCACATTTTTGCAAAAGGAATTTCACCGCGCAAAAACCACTGCGGTTTCATTTCCCGACTTTCAGACGGCTCGCCTTCAAATTTTGTCACTGAAAAGATGTGCAGCTCCACATCGGGGCTTCCCTCAAACGGGTTTCCCTCGTTTTCCATTTCAAACACAATTTTGCCGCGTTTTTGCATGTCCAACGGAATAATGCCAGCCTCCTCAATCAGTTCCCGTCTGGCCGCCTCTTCAATCGATTCTCCTGGTTCAATTTTCCCGCCAAAACCATTGAACATGCCTTTTATTTTGCTTTCTTTGACAATCTCTCCCAGCAAAACATGCGTCTCGTCATACACACAACAAAGAGTCATAATTTTTCTATCCATAATTTTGCAAATATTTTTTATTTCAAAATTTTCGTCAGAGGACAATTCTCATGATCATGTTTTTTGGCGGGACAATATTGACGACCATATTCAATCAGACGATAGCTGATTTTTGGCCATTCTTGCTTGGGAAAAATTTCCATCAGATCCTTCTCGATTTTGTCGGGATTGTTTTCCTTGCTGAGACCCAGAATATTTGAAAGGCGCCTGACATGCGTGTCCACAGGGATGCCCACCACCACACCGCAAGCCACTCCCAACACGATGTTGGCAGTCTTGCGGGCAACTCCAGGCAATTCGATCAATTGCTCCATAGTGCAAGGAATTTTGCCTTGATATTTTTCCTTGATAATTTTTGCTGAAGCTAAGATGTTTTTGGCTTTGTTATGATAGAACCCTGTCTGGAAAATGTCCTGTTGGAATTCAAGCTGCGAAGCGTTCACGTAGTCGTCCAAAGTCACATATTTTTGAAAAAGTTTTGCAGTCACCTCATTCACTTTTTTGTCCGTACATTGCGCCGACAAAATCACCGCCACCAAAAGTTCCCACGAGTTGCTGAAATTGAGCGCAATTTTGGCCTCAGGAAAAAGCGCGCGCAATTCGCGAGCCACAATTTGGGCGATCTTTTTGCGATTATCAATTTTTTCACGATGACTCATAATTTTGCATTCAAGAATTTAGATCCCACGCCGCAGCTTAAGTTAAACACGAAAGAGTAAATTGCTCAAGATTTTCAGGCAAAAACACATCAGCACCGATGTGCCATGCCGAAAGATTTGAAACTGATCAGACATCATTTTGGCTGCCAACCCGTTGGCTGCATCAAACCAAAACGATTGCCTTCGGTGTCCTTGGCGCCTGCAAACAATCCCACTCCTGGAATTTCATCTTTCTCTTTGATGATCGTTCCGCCATTGGCTTTGACTGCTTCCATGGAAGCATCCAAATCATCCACAGCGATCGTGCAATCATAAAGATAAAACTTATCCGCAGTCTCCACTGGTCGCTGATAAAGGCCACCATTGATGCCAGGACCAGACTCCCTGGTTTCAATTCCCCAATAATCCATACCTCCTTCCTCTTTTTTCATCATCTGTGAGATTTTCCAGCCCAAAACGTTCTCATAGAACTTTTTTGCCCGCTCGACGTCATCGGCCTGGATCTCAAAATGTACAACTGTGTTCATATGTTTATGTAAATAAAAAATTAACAAAGCGTGTAGTCAATTAATACAAGTGATGTCCGATTTCTATTTCCAAAAGCATACTAAATTGGTATGAGTTGGAAATCCCTGCGTCCGCCAAGTTACGCGTCACTCTTTCGTCGACACTCAAGAGTTCCTTGCCCTCGGCAGCGCCAAATGTTCGTATTCCTCACATTTGTCGACGTTCGCTGCGAAATTTTCCTGCTGAAAAATTTCTAGCTCACTTCTGCCGGTTCGAATCCCTGCGAGCTACATATACAACAAAAAATAAGGCAGACCTCGAAAAGAGTCTGCCTTATTTTTTGTTGATGTCGAGGTTGTGGGAGTCAATACGAACTTATTTGATTGAACACGGGTATTAAAAAACAGAAAACCCACCGAAGCAGATTTTCCGCTGGTGGGTTAAGTTGTTATTCTTCAGTGCGTATGCAACGACACCGAGGGCTGTACAGTGAGTGTGTATCAATTTTCCCGTTAGTGTCTTCGCCATCCACCAGTAACGGGATATCGCCTTTCTCAAAAGCGATAGTAATGATTTCAGAATCAGAGCCAAGGACACCTTCGCCATGATTAACGTCACGAACTTCCAACTGTTTATCGAAGTCTCCAATTACAACCGCAAGTGCGTGCTGGATAGTGCTGTACTGGCCATCATCGAAAATGGTGACCACGTGAATACCTGGCTGTGGATTTTCCGGTATAGTTACCTTTTCTCCCCAGCGTCCGAGCGCTTCAGCAATTTCTTCAAAAGATGTGAACTTGGCCATTGTCATGATAATTTTCGGCATAAACTCTCCTTTTTAGTCGTTTTCGTATTCGTTGCTTTTACCAAAATAGCAACCGTCAGGAATAGACAATGTGCGTACTGAATCAACTGGAATAAACTCATCCCAGCATTTTTTACCCAAAGCTTGGTCAGTCTTTACTTCTTCAATAAATTTATCCTTGTGTCTCTTGTTTCGTTCGATAAGATTTTGCAAAGTTCTTTTTCTGAAAATACGCCAACTTGAAAGTTTGCCCAATTCCTCTGTTAGGTCTTTTATTCTGTTGTCTATTTCGTTTACTACTTGTTGGTATGCCATAACAATCACTCCTTTCCGTCATATTGACGAAGTCTTTGATATGCCTAAATTGGCTAAAAACATCGTGAATTGTCAAACAACACATCATTTTTATTGACTTTATATCATACACCTTTTTTATAATCTGTCAATATCTCGTCCTCATCCCAGTCTTAAATCCCGTGGTTATTAGGCGTGCAAAAAATCTCATTTTTTGCTTATAGGCCGTATTTCAAATCGTTCCGACGGCAGTCAAGGTGGAGATTCTGAGGTACGAAAGAATACTACCTTGACGGCCTAGTCGGCGATTTGGTATTTATTTTATTTTAGGCTATGCCGTTTGACTTTTAATATAAATAAAGCTACATTGAACTGATTTAATTAATCAGTTTTTTATATGTCAAAAGACTTCCCAATAGAGGAAAAAATATACCAACAACTACTTGCACTTCAAGCTAATGATGAATTCATGAGTGATGTTTTAGCTATTAGAAAAAAGTGCTATGAGCCAGTGGAAGTTTTTGAAATTGCTGAAGGAGAATTTGAAACTCTCCTTTATTATGACACACCAGAATACAAAAAGGAGGTAACGGATTTGATGAAAAAATTCAATCTCTCACATATTTTCTATTTTCAACTGGATATATTTATTCACGGCAACAGTTTAGTTCCGATGCACAAATTACGTGAATCATTTTTCAAGCATCTTATTCCACGGCTCATACCAGAAATTCAAGAACCCGAATTTGTTCAGTCTGAAGATACTGGAGAATACGAAGCTATTTATCCTGACAATTGGAACGCAGAACAATTTGTTGCTATAGAAATATTTCCTGAAACTACACGTGAAGACGTTATCAATAATTGGGAAACTATAGCCAAAGAAAGAGACCGCCTCTATGGAATCAAAGGCAAGCGTATGGAAAGATTTATGAGGAGTGAAAAACTTGAAAGAGATTTATATATTTATGAGCTTAAAAAGCAAGGCTTGTCTGCAAAAGACGTTGTTAAAAATCTCACAAAAGATGAGCGATTTAAAAATGAAATAATTGGATATGAAGATGTGCCAAAGATAATAAAAAGGCTCAAAGAAAGAGCTAATTTGAATATACCAGACAAGCATCCCTAGTACGCCTTATCGCAAGACAATCAAATAACTTAACATAGCCCCATAACTTATTATGAGGTTTTTTAATGTCTTATAAATTCAGCCAAAATCTAAGAAACAGACTTAAGCGGTATTTTGAAAACCGACAAGGTTTAATTATTTCCGATGAGTTGGCTGATGAATATCTTGAATCATTGAGTGAATTATATCTAAGTTATGAATCCATGTGTGAGTGATGGTTTTGCCCCCAGCTGGGGGCAAAACACCCTCTCCTGGTTACTCTTGATTTATGCATCACTTAATGCGATAGCAATTATTTGAATTCTATGGAAAATGAAAAAATAAAAACTTATGATGTGCCCCGTACTTTGTATTTTTCAAGCCAAAGAGTAAAGCTCTCTGGTAACTATTTGGAATTATCCCGTTATGGCAAAGACCGTATGATTGGCAGTCCATACATCAGAAGAAAACATGATGATGAAAATGAAGAGAATAAAAAAGAACCTGAAAAACTTACGGCTGAAGAAATACGTAAAAAGACTGCAAGGAGAGCAAGAAATACTATTGCCGATACAATTCGTTGCAATGCTTGGCAATGGCACCAAAGAAATGGGCAGGCATATTTGCCAATATTCATAACTTTTACTTTTGCTGAGAATATTACTGAATTAACTTTAGCTCACAAGGAATTTACCAAGTTTATCAAACGGCTAAGTTATGAGCATTGGGGGCAAAATGTGAACACTCTAAAATATTTGGCTGTTGTTGAATTTCAAGAACGTGGAGCAATCCATTATCATGTTGTATTTTTCAATTTGCCTTTTATGGATAGAATTTATGACAAGATTTTGGCTATTTGGGGAAACGGTTTTACTTGGGTTGAATCTGTAAAAAGTGAAAGAGGAATAATCAGATATATGAGTAAGTATTTGACCAAAAGTATCGAAAAGGGTAGATTACCCAGTAGAAAAAGTTATTTTGTAAGTAAGGGTTTGAAAAAGCCTTTGGTGCATAGTTTTGATGAAGTGGTAAATGTTGTTAGAGCACTGACACCTGAAGAAGCAAAATTTGACCATTTTGAGTATGACCATTTTTGGTTACATCAAGTGATTGTTGATTCTTACGACTTGAAAAAATATCCGAAAATTAAGGAACAGATTGAAGCTAAGATTTTGAAAAAATATGAGTTATGAAATATATTCTTTATGCTAGAAAATCAACAGAGAGTGAAGATAGACAAGCTAAGTCTATCGGTTCTCAAATTGATGAGATGAATCAAATAGCTCAAAGAGAAAATCTCAACATTGTTGAAGTTCTTCAAGAATCAAAATCTGCCAAAGCTCCAGGTCGTCCAGTTTTTGAAGCAATGCTAAAGAAAATTGAAAAGGGACAAGCTGACGGAATTGTTTGCTGGAAAATGGACAGACTCGCAAGAAACCCCGTTGATGCTGGCACAATCCAGTGGCTACTTCAAAATGAACATATCAAACATATCAAAACTTATGAGCGTGATTATTATCCTGATGATAATGTCGTTATGGCTTGCATTGAGTTCGGTATGGCAAATCAATACATCAGAGATTTGAGCAAAAATGTTCGCCGAGGCAATCGTGCCAAACTTGAACAAGGAGGATGGCCAGGAATGGCTCCGTTTGGATATCTCAATGATTCAAAAGCTGGAACAATTATTATCGACAAAGACCGAGCACGATATGTGAAACAAATGTTTTCATTGTATGCTCTTGGCACTCACAGCTTTGAAGATATTGCAGATATTTTGTATGAAAATGGACTTCGAACAAAAGGTGGTGGAAAAGTTGGCAAAAGTGTTTTGCATAGAGTTTTTGACAATACTTTTTATTACGGCTTAATGGAACGAGGTGGAACTTTTTACAAAGGTAATCACATCCCAATTATCAGCAAACAACTTTTTGACAGTGCCCACAATGCCAGAGCTAACAAAAACGATTCAAGAAAAAGAAAACGATTTTTTGCATATCGTGGATTTTTGAATTGTGCCTCTTGTGGTTGTGTTCTTACTCCCGATAAACAAAAAGGTCATACTTACTATTTTTGCACCGATGGCAAAAAGAAATGTGACCAACACAAAAAATATCTCAAAAATGAAGAAGTTGAAAAAATCATAGCTAAAACACTTGAAGATGTTCATTTTGATGATGAAGTTATTGAAATTTCATATTTGGCCGCCAAGGAACAGCTGGAATCAAGACTGGGACGAAGTGAGGACATCCAGCAAACCCTCGCCAAACAGCTAGAATTGAACCGCACAAGGCAAACCAAGCTGTTGGATAGCTACTTGGACGGAGTGTTCACAAAAGAGGCTTACGAAACGAAATTGAAAGAATTGCAAAAAAGCCAAGCCGACACGGAAAGTCAACTTGAAAAAATCACACTGAAAAGCAGAAAAGAATTTTCTACTTTCGAACCGACAAAAAAGATATTTTTATGCGGTAATAAAGCGAAAAAAGACTTCCTCACGGCGACAGACGAGAAAAAGCGTCACCACTTGGAAATCTTACTTTCGAACCTTACTATTCAAGATAAAGATTTGGCTCAGATAAGGTTTAAAATGCCCTATCAATTGCTTGCTGATACCCCTAAAAATGCAGATATCGCTACTATGTCGGGGCGCAGGGATTCGAACCCTGTCTAAATGATCCCAAATCACTCGTGCTACCGTTGACACCACGCCCCGTTGGAGATTTTGATTTTCTCAACTAATATCCAGTTTAAACGATTTTGCTCCGTACGTCAATATTTTCAGCAATCCACAACAAAACCCGCCTTGCAGCGGGTTTTGTTTCCATCTTTTGTGTATATATTTATTTAAAAAATATATTTCAACGGATTTATTTGACAGCTTCTTTCAAAGCTTTTCCAGCTGTGAATTTTGGAACTGTCATTGCAGGAATTTGGATTTTTGCTTTTGTCTGAGGATTGATTCCTTCACGAGCAGCTCGCTGAGAAACTTTGAAAGTTCCGAAACCGGTCAAAGTGACCTTGTTTCCCTGTCTGATTTCTTCAGTGATTTTTTCTAGAAGAGATTCAAGCACAGATTCAACTGCCTTTTTAGAAAGATCAGCTTTTGCTGCGATTGCGTCCACGAGAGCGTCCTTGTTTACGTTTGCCATAGTGTGTCACCATCCTTTCTAGTTAATAGTTTTTCTTCACTTTCCCGATTATACTATTTATCCCTCCAATAAAGCAAATAGAGTTATACACAGCAATCAAAATTTCAAAGTCTAAATTTAAAAATCTAATTCAATTCTAAAGTCTAAATTAAAATACATTTCATTTATACTTTTTTACCTTAGATTTGATTTAGTATTTAGACTTCAAACTTTAGCCTTTTCTTTATCTTGCGTATTCAACCGATCTTGTTTCGCGCAGTACGTTGACTTTGATTTCTCCAGGATATTTCAAATCTTGTTCGATCTTATCTGCAATTTCACGAGCCAATTTCAATGCGCCAAGATCGTCAATTTCTTCAGGTTTCACAAACACGCGGATTTCTCTTCCGGCTTGGATCGCATAAGTCCTTTCAACCCCCGCAAACGAATTGGCGGTTGTTTCCAATTCTTCCAATCTCTTGAGATATTTTTCCAGGGTGTCTTTGCGAGCTCCAGGACGGCTGGCAGAAATCGCATCGGCCGCAGCAATAATGAAAGACTCCGGAGTTTCAAAAGGATAGTCTTCATGATGGGATTTCATGGCATCAATGATCTCTTTTTGCATTCCGAATTTCTCCATGATCTTCATGCCGATTTCCACATGCGTTCCTTGAATTTCATGATCAACAGCTTTTCCAATATCATGCAGAAGTCCGGCTTTCTTGGCAACTGTGACATCCGCTCCCAACTCGGCAGCCAAGGCTCCTGAAAGATGGGCGACTTCCAATGAATGCAACAAGACATTTTGTCCATAACTTGTTCGATAGCGAAGTCGTCCGAGAAGATACACCAATTTCGGTTCAAGTCCTGCAATTCCCAAATCATACACAGCCGCCTCTCCGGCTTCTTTGATCTTGTTGTCAATTTCTTTTTTAGCATATTCGACAGCCTCTTCAATCCTGGTCGGATGGATGCGTCCGTCTCCGATCAATTTTTCCAAAGCGATGCGACAGGTTTCGCGGCGCACCGGATCAAAACCTGAAATGACCACCGCCTCAGGGGTGTCATCGACAATGATTTCAACTCCGGTCATTTTTTCCAAAGCTTTGATGTTTCTTCCTTCGCGACCGATGATTCTTCCTTTGACTTCATCTGAAGGAATTGAAACGGTGGTGGTCACAACTTCAGCTGCATGCGAACCGGCATATTTTTGGATCACGCTGGTCATGATGTTCTTGGCCCTCTTTTCAATTTCTTCCACGCCTTGTCTTTCGATTTTGGCGATTCTTTCAGCCAAAGCATCACGATTTTCTTCTTCAGTAAGTTGCAACAAGATGGTTTTGGCTTGTTCTTTGGAAAGTCCTGCGATTTTTTCCAATCTTTCAAGTTCGCGAGCGCGGGCATCTTCTGCCTCGAGGCGGATCTTGCGGACTTCTTCAACTTTCTGCTCCAACACTTTGCGGTTTTTTTCAATCTCTTCGGTTTTTTGATCGATGGCGATTTCACGTTTTTCCAAACGCTGTTCGCTTCGCAAAATCTGATCTTCGCGTTCTTTTTCTTTTTTCTTGGCTTCTTCCAGAATTTCAACTGCTTTGTTTTTGGCATTCAAAACAAGCTCCTGAGATTTTTTCTCAGCTTCTTCGTTCATTTTTTCAATTTTACCCTCTGCTGTATCAAGACGTTTACGGGCAATTGTTTGCCTGACAAGATATCCGCCGCCTCCTCCAACGAGAAGACTCGCGATCATAAGACCTATTAACATACATTTCAAGCGCTCCGACTGATCACACCACACCAAAAGAAAGCTTTTTTAAGCTCTATGACTGCATTATGCTGACTGTATTTGAAGTAATTTTTGACTTCATATTAATGCAAAATTTGTCTTAATATCTAGCGAAGCGAGAGAAATGAAAGCACTCTTTCATTTCCGAGCGAGCGACGATATCAAAAGGTTTTAAACCTTTTATCTCAGCCAATTCAGTGGAATTAATCAGATCGAACCGGTTCATTTTTAACTTGTTATCTGCACTATCATAGTATAAGAAGCCCGGATTTTTGTCAAAGCAATCCATAGATGTTAGAATGGATGCAGCAATATTGAAATTTTACATTCGAAAAGCAGACGAATTCCATTTTTTTAAAAATTCAAAATTAAAAATTAAAAATTTTCACCATATGTATAAACCAGTAGTCCTCGTTGTGCTTGATGGTTGGGGCATCAGCAACAACAGCAAAGGGAACGTCCTCAAAGAAACCCCCTTGCCGACAATCGAGAAGCTCGATCATTTCTACCCCATGACAACTTTGCAAGCCTCTGGAATTTCAGTGGGGCTTTTTTGGGGCGAATCAGGCAACAGCGAAGTCGGCCACATGGCCATGGGCGCCGGCAAAATCGTCTATCAAAATTTGCCCAGAATCACCCTTTCCATCCAAGACAGGACTTTCTACAGCAATCCTGCCCTTTCGAAAGCCATGGAAAATGTCAAAGAAAAAGGAACTTCTCTACATTTGATGGGATTGGTAGGCCAAGGATCGGTTCATTCATATTTGGAACATCTTTTTGCCATTTTGGAAATGGCCAAAGAAAAAGGTCTCAGCCAAGTTTTTGTGCATGCTTTCACTGATGGAAGAGACTCACCGCAAACATCCGGCACCAAAACAATCCAGGATCTGCAAAACCATTTTAAAACAATCGGCGTGGGAAAAATCGCTTCACTCAGCGGCCGAAACTGGGGAATGGACAGAAACAACAACTGGGACAGAGTTGAAAAAGCCTATCGCCTCCTCACTGAAGGCAAGGGCATCCAGGTCACAGACGCCATACAATGCCTGCAGGACTCATACACCCATGAAATCACCGATGAATACATCGAACCGTCAGTAATCATGGAAAATGACGCGCCTGTGGCCCTTGTCAAAGATGGCGACTCAGTCATTTTTTTCAATTTTCGTGAAGACAGAGCCAGAGAATTGACCAAGGCTTTCGTCGATCCAGCCTTTGACGGTTTCAAGCGCGAAAAATTGGACTTGGATTTTGTAACTTTGGTGGAATACGAAAAAGATCTGCCGGTCGACATCGCCTTTCCGCCTTTGACTGTGACTGGCGGGCTTGGAGAAATGCTCAGCAACAAAAATCTGAAACAGCTGCGCATCGCCGAAACTGAAAAATATGCCCATGTGACCTATTTTTTCAATGGAGGAAAAGAAGAACCTTGGCCGGGCGAAGATCGCATCTTGGTTCCTTCTCCTTCAGTCTCAAAATTTGATGAAGCTCCCGAAATGAGCGCTTCCAAAGTGACCGAAGAAATTTCCCAAGCTCTTGAAACAGAAAAATATGATTTCATTTTGGTAAACTATGCCAATGCTGACATGGTCGGACACACAGGCAATCCGGAGGCTTGCACAGTTGCGGTCCAGACCATAGACAAAAATTTGGCCAAACTCATTCCCATGGTTTTGAAAAAAGGCGGCTGCATGTTCATCACAGCCGATCATGGCAATGTGGAAGACATCAAAAATTATCGCACCGGACAAATCAACACTGAACATTCTTCCAATCCTGTGCCATTTTGGTTCCTCACTCCGACCAACCATCGTGAAAAAAGTTCCGAAGAAGTCGTGCGACAACAAAGCGAAGTTGGCGGACTGCTCAGTGACATCGCGCCTACAATCCTGGAACTTTTGAACATTCCCAAACCGGAGGACATGAACGGAGAAAGCCTGCTGCCAATACTTAAATAACCAAATGCCAAGAAACAATAACCAAAAAATCTCAAATCTCAATTTCCAATGACCAATAAAATCTTAAATCCTAAAAGCTTTTAGACATTTGGACTTGAGTCATTTATTTGAAATTTGGATTTTGTCATTTGAATTTGTGTTTGGTGTTTGTATCTTGATGTTTGTATCTTGAAGTATATTTTTATACAAAAAACATCTGACCATTGTCAGATGTTTTTTGTTTCAAGTTTTTTCAAATTTATTCCCCAATAACCTTGTCCACGATTCCATATTTCACTGCAGCCTCAGCTCCCATGAAATAGTCGCGATCAGTGTCTTTCTCAACTTTGGCAATTTTTTGACCAGTATGTTTGGCCAAAATGCTGTTAAGTTTTTCTTTGGTCTTCAAAATGTGTTGCGCATGGATATTGACATCGGATGCTTGCCCGCTAGCTCCGCCCATGACCTGATGGATCATGACTTCCGAATTGGGCAGAGCAAATCTCTTGCCCTTTTTTCCTGCACTGAGCAAAAGCGCTGCCGCGGAAGCTGCCAAGCCCACACAAATTGTCTGCACATCAGGGCGGATATATTGCATGGTGTCATAGATTGCCAATGCGCTGCTCACGCTTCCCCCAGGCGAATTGATATAGATCTTGATGTCTTCTTTGGGATTTTGTTGCTCCAAGAAAAGCAGCTGGGCGATGATGGCATTGGCCACACCGTCATCAATGGCTGTTCCCAAAAAGATAATCCTGTCCTTTAGCAGCCTTGAATAAATATCATAAGCCCGTTCTCCAAAATTGGTCTTTTCAATGACAGTTGGAATAAGATATTGATTCATAATTTTATTATTCATAAAATTATTCAAAATCCAAATGACAAAATCCAAATTTCAAATAAATGACTCAATGACAAAAATCTGAAAAAGTTCTTGGCATCTGAATTTTAGATTTAGGATTTTATTTGGCATTTAGATTTGAGATTTTGGATTTATCTTGAAAAAATTAAGATATTTTTTCAAGATATTCTAATACTTTCTCATTCTGCATCATACCCTTAACATAGTTGTACAATCGGCCAAGATCAATATTCTTTTCCACATCTTGGATTTTCTTGTATTGAGCCAAGGTTTTGTTCATTTCGGCCTCAACATCCTCGTTGGCAACTTCGATTTCCTGCTCTTTGGCAACTTCTTCCAAGGCCAAGGCGGCTTTGATGCGTTTTGTTGCCTGTGGCTCCCATTCTTTTTCAATTTCATCCACGCTTTTGCCAACCTGCACCAGATATTGATCAAAAGTCACTCCCATTCCCTGCAGTTGCATTTCAAATTCACCGATCATTTTGTGAAGTTCTTCATGCAACAAAACATGGGGAATTTCAACCACGGTGTTTATTACCAAAGCTTCGATGATTTCGGAACGCCACTTTTCTTTCAGCTCATGTTTCTTTTCTTCTTCCATGCCTTCTTTGACGTTTTTGCGCATGTCCTCAAGATCTTTGAATTTTCCAAGTGATCTGGCAAATTCGTCAGTCACTTCAGGAGACTTTCTTTCCTGCACGGTTTCAACGGTCACAGTGAACTGGGCAGGTTTTCCAGCCAATCCTTTTTCATGATAGTCCGCAGGGAATGTCAATTCGAAATCTTTGATCTCTCCGGCTTTCATTCCAAGCACTTGCTCTTCAAATCCAGGAATAAAAACTCCGCGTCCCAAAATCATCGGATGGCTTTTACTGGTTCCGTTTTCAATCGGCACACCGTCTTTTTTCACTTCAAATGACAAAATCACATTGTCACCATCGCGAGCTTCCCTTTCCACGGTGATGTGCTGCACGCGGCTTTTGGCAATCTCTTCAATTTCCTTTTCCAACTCCTCATCAGAAATTTCCGCATTTTTTTTGGCATGTTCCTTGTTGACTTTTTCAACCGAACTTTTCCAAGGTTTCAAACTCACTTCAGGAATGATAGCGGTCACGCATTTATATTCCAAAGCATTCCCCTCGGCCAATTTCACAATTTCCGCCTTAGGAGAACCGATGGCATCAATCTTGTTTTCACTCACAACTTTGGCATATGTTCCTTGGACAGCCTTTTGCGCCGCCGCGTCAAGCAAGGCTCCTTTGCCGACTTTTTGTTCAACCATGTTGCGAGGAGCTTTGCCGGCTCGGAAACCTTCAATCTTGATTTCTTTGGAATAGTCAGTAGCTGCCTGGTCAATATATTTCTCCCATTCATCCCAGGAAACAGATACTGTCACTTCCAGTTGCGAATTTGGCAATTTTTTCAAAGTTGATTCGATCATAGACAAGCATAAAACATGTAGCATATAGCATGAAACAAAAATGCACGCAGCACCAATGCTCTGGTATATGTTATATGTTGTGTGTTATATGTTATTTATTTGCTGAGTTCTTCCGTCAATTGTGGTGCGATTTGTTTTTTTCTGGAAACGACTCCTGGCAAAAACATCATGTCGTTTTCCAATTTTCCGCCAAAAACTTTTTCAGCCAAAACTTTTTCATCTTCTCCGATGACATACAGCTGACAATTTTGCGCGATGATGTCAACCACCATGAAAAAGACATAGCCGAGGCCTGCATCTTCTTTTTTCTTTCTGAGCGCTGCCAAAATTTCATCTTTTTTCTCATTCACGCTTTCAGGGAAAGTCGTTTCCCAAGTTCCGACACCGACTTTGTGTTTGCCCATTTCAAAATCTTTATAATCAAGCGTGATGATATCCTCAACAGAAATTCCTTCCAAAGAAGATTTCGCTTTGAACATTTCTGCCACGAATTTTTCAATCTCGATTTTGGCAATTTCATTCAATTTTCCCGCCAAAATTTTGTCTTCCTCAGTCGTTGTCGGTCCAAGCAGATTGAGCGTGTCAGAAAGGATTCCAGCCAACAACAATTTGGCGGAAGTTTCAGAAATTTCCACATTCTTTTCAAAAAACATTTTAGCAATCAAAGAAGATGTGCTGCCGATCGGCTCCACACGGCAGAAAATAGGTTTTTCAGTCACGATTGCCACCTTGTGATGGTCAAAAATAAAATCAACTTTGCCGAAGTCCAAGGCTTCAAAAACTTGGGATGTCTCGTTGTGATCAACCAAGGCCACGCTTTCATCATCGCCAACAGCTGAAATCATTTCGGGCATTTCCACACCAAAACTTTCCAGCACGAACTTTGTCTCATTGTTAAGCACACCGGCTCGGTGGGCTTTCGCATCTTTTCCCCAAGCTTTGGCAAAAAATTCCTGCGCCGCAATGGCTGAAACAATCGAATCCGTGTCAGGATTTTTATGACCAACAATCAATATTCTATTCATAATCATTAATATATTAACGTATTATGTCATCAATGAAAACAAAGCGACCATATCCCACTATTCAGAAACCTCGATTTCTTCAGTATTTTTCTCAGCTTTTTCTTCTTCAACTTTTGGTGCAGCCACACCGATCACATCGATTTTCCAGCCGGTCAATTTGGCAGCCAAGCGCACATTTTGTCCGCGCTTTCCGATTGCCAATGACAATTGGTCCTCAGGCACAGTCACCTTGGCTTCTTTTTTCTCAGCATTGATTTCAACTTTCAAAACCTTGGCTGGGCTGATGGCAGCAGCGATATATTTTTCCGGTTTTTCATTCCATTCGATTATGTCGATTTTTTCTCCGCCCAATTCCTCAATCACGGCTTGCACGCGTGTTCCTTTTTGACCGACACATGAACCGATAGGATCAATTCCTTCTTCATCGGAAAAAACAGCGATCTTGGTTCTTGATCCGGCTTCACGGGCGATTGATTTCACTTCGACTGTTCCGGCAAAAATTTCCGGAACTTCCAATTCGAACAATTTCTTGACCATGTCAGGATGTGTTCGGCTAAGGGTAATTCCAGGTCCTTTCGGATCAGATTCAACTTTGTAGAGATATACTTTCACACGTTGTCCCAGGCGCAACATTTCTCCCTGGACTTGTTCTTGCGGGAACAAAACTCCCACTGATTTTCCAAGGTCGATATAGGTGTTGCGTCCTTCAATTCTTTGCACTGTTCCACTGACAACCTCGCCTTCTTTGCCTTTGTATTCTTGGAACATCGAATCGCGTTCAGCCTCTCGGATTCTTTGGATGATCACCTGCTTGGCTGTCTGAGCTGCCACGCGACCATATTCATGTTGCGGTTCAAGTTCAATTTCAATCACATCGCCGATCTTTGCGCCTTTTTTGATTTTTTTGGCTTCAGCCAGCAAAATGTCGCGTTCAGGATTGTAGCGGGGAAGTTTTTCTTCACCCTCAACATCAACTTCTTCAATTTCAACATCTTCCATCTC
>JAQTLF010000011.1:18875-32699 GCA_028715015.1 Candidatus Moraniibacteriota bacterium
TTAAAGAAAAAAGTCCGCTTTCCAGCGAACCCAATTCCATCTATATCTATTACGAAGTCTAGCAGAAAATATTGCAAATGTCAATGCAGCCATCCAAAATCTCAAATCTCAATGTCAAATGTCAAACAAAATCCAAAATCTCAAATCCTAAAAATTTTTAGGCATTTGGATTTAAGTCATTTATTGGAAATTTGGATTTTGTCATTTGGATTTTCCTAAAACAGTATGCTCTGTCCAGAAAGTGCGGCGGCGATGGCTTTGATGATGATGAAGCCGGAAAGTCCCACAATGATGCCGATGATGGCATTGGTTGCGTTTTCTTTGGCTGTTTCAGCCATGGATTCATTGCCGGTGGCCATGAAATATTGCACTCCGGAAATAACAAAGGCCAACACGGCCAAAGTTGTGAAAAGACCCATGAGCCAAGAAAACAAATTGATCAAAATCGAACTGATCGAGGCGCTCGAAAGCCCAGTATTCATCGGGAAACAAACGCCTCCCACATCTTCAAAATTTGCTCCGCATTTTGGTTGGTTTGAAACTCCGCTTGAGCCATAGCTGGTTGGAAAACCGCCGCCTCCGCCACCGGAATATCCAGATGAGATTCCAGCCACATATGGTGTTCCTCCTCCGCCTGTGCAGACCATTGCCAAAATTCCATTAGCACAAAGGTTAAAGCCCGCACCCACACTTGAATTTCCGGAAACAGCATTGGCTTCTTGAACAGCGCCTATGGCAGCATTAATGGCATTATCAAGTTTTGTTTGAGCATCAACAAGCGCAGCTTGAGCTTTTGCACAATCAGCCTCTGACGTTGCGCCAGTTGCAGCACATGCTGTTTTAACAAGTTGCTGTGCTGCCACTGTTGCTTTTTCAGCCGCCTGCGCTTTAACTGATAATGCCATTGCATTAGCCTTTGCAGCAGCCTTTTCTTCAGATGTGGCTGGCTTTTTTGCAGTATCTCCTGAACCAAATTCACCATTAGAAAAAAGTCCTGATGTTACACATCTATTATCACTTCCACAAATATAACCATCCCCACAAATATCCTGATCCTCTGGTTTGCTGCAATAAGCTCCGACACCACCCCTACAATCATCAAATTTATAGCTATAATGCATATTTGCTCCCTCACATTTTGGAATACAACTAGCAGGATCCTTCGGATCATTTTCATATCCATCCTCACAAACATAGTCAGTTCCACTACCATTTCCGCCATTTTTTCCTTGACTATATTCAAGTGAACACTGGCTCGTACAAGCATTACCACCATCAACAGACTGACAGTAAGCCGCACAAGCATTATAATTTCCAGCATCCATTACTCCTTGTTGATATGGATTGCTCTCATCTACAGTGTAACAAGCAGGATCATTTTCGTTAGCTGGATCATTACAGTATTGATAATCCATTGATGGATTGGATCCGCTCGGGGTATTATCCAGAGGTCCATTAAAACCTCCTCCGCATTCATTAGAACAAAAATCAAATGTACAATCATACTCCGATTGTCCAAATTCAACACAATCTTCTACGCATTTATTACAATCTGCTGCCTTTGCCACATTTTTAACCCCATCAACCCTAACCAAAAAAACACTGAGGAAAATAAAGGCGAAGGCAAAGAGATAAAATTTGTTTTTTGTTTTTGTCATATATGAAAATAAATAGTAAACATTATCAATTCTAAAGTCTAAAGTCTAAGTTTTAAAGTCTAATTCAATTCTAAATTATAAAGTTTAAATTAAGATGCATTTCATTTATACTTTTTTACTTTAGATTTGATTTAGTATTTAGACTTCAGCCTTTAGACTTTCTAGAAAGTCTTGCTTGCTCCTCCCAACAATGAACTGACGGCTTGCATGATGATGAAGCCGGAAAGTCCCACAATGATTCCGATGATTGACCATTTCATTCCTTCTTTGCCTTTTTCCGCGTTGCCTTCATCAGCTCCGGCCAAGAGATAGAAAATTCCGGAAAGCACGAAACCGATCACTCCCAAAACTGCGAACAGTGCCAAGAGCCAGAAAAGCAGGTTGGAAGCAATTCCCAATATGCTGCCTGATGGCAAGCCATACGGGTTGGCAAGCTGCCAGCCACCTCCAAAGCCGCCACCGCTGCCCACAGCCACACCCACATTTCCACTACTATCAATCCCCACTCCCCAATTCACCGCCATGGCAGAAATCGGAGAAATCAAAAGTCCACTTAACAAAAGTCCGGCTGCGATAATGCTTTTGAAATGTTTTTTCATGTTTTTGTTTTAACTAATAAAAAGAATTCTACATAAAAATATTATAGCATATTTTTTCCCACAAAACAAAAAACAACTCTTGCGAATTGTTTTTTGTTTATATGCACATATAAAATGCAAACTAGAAACTTTTGGATGTTCCACCGAGCATTCCTTGAACGGCCTTGATAACGATGACTCCGACAAGAGCCACAATCACACCGATGATGGAATACACCATGGTTGTTTTTCCGCGTTCGATCTGACCATCGTCTCCGGCAGCTGTCAGATAGATGATACCGGCGATCACGAATCCGATGACACCAAGGATTCCCACCATGATCAACAGATAGTTCATCAAGTTGGTGACAATTCCGATGATGCTTCCGCTTGGAAGACCTGTTCCTCCCGGAGTTTCAAATTGAGCGCTCACGATCATCGGCACAGCTGCAGCAATTGCAGATGTTGCGTAGGCAATTTTTCTAAAAATATTCATATTGCACCTCCTCATCTAGTTTTTAATTTTTTATGTATTTTTATTTTCCAAATTTCTTTTTTATTGTGCGAAAAACTGTCCCATAAATCTGATCAAAATCATCGATCCCATGGCCAGCAAAATTCCCCAACTTGCATATGTGGCCGATCTTTTGGCACTTTCCATGACTTTCTCATCTCCGATTGCCAGAAAATATTTCACTCCAGCCAATACCAATGAAATTATAGCAACAATTCCGGCAACTGACAACAAAAAAAACAGAACATTGATTCCGATATGTGAAACAGATGGCGCATCGCTGATGACACCAGCGTGAGCGATGTTGATAATATGCATAACTATGTAATATATTAATCAAAAAAAACTTATTTTTGTGTCACATTTAAATCCAAAATCTCAATGTCCAATGTCAAATAAAATCCAAAATCCTAAAAGTTTTTTGAACATTTGGACTTGAGTAATTTATTTGACATTGAGATTTTAGATTTGAGATTTTAGATTTTTCAACTTAGGTCCACCACATTCCCTTTTATCCTTGGTCCCTCATCACTGTCTCTGTAGTCGTTTTTTGAAGGTTCAATGTGGAATGGAGAATGGGAAGGGGCGGCGGGTCGTTTGAATTGGGCTGTTGTTTGCAACAAAGGTTCTGCTGGCTCGGGAGCTTGCGTTTTTGGCCTGAGCTCAGCAAATGAAATCTGCGGTTTGGCTGGCGCAGGATTTTGCATTATTGTTTTGATTTTGTCATTTTCCTGTTCAGTTCCTTGTCTGAACGAACCGATGTGAAAAGGTGATCGCGATGGCTGACTGATTTCCTTTGGCGCATCCAAAATGTCTTTGGGTTCCGCAACAGGGATTTGGATTTTTGTTTCAGCAACCATAGTCTTGGCAGCTGCAGCAAGCTGCTCAGTTGGAAGTTTTTGCGGCGAAGAAAATTTGATGTTGTTGGGAGATGCCAAAAAAGTCGGACTGACAAATGTTTCTTTTTGCTCACCACGCTCAACCTCAGATTTCATGGGCTCTTTTTCAATTTCAAAATCTTTCTGTCCATCTTCGACAAAAAAACTATCACTGCCTATCGGCGGTTTCGATCCCGGCACACTGAAAAATGTTTCGATCTCAGAAGATTTCTTCATTCCCATTCTCTCCTCAGATGAGGAGAGACCCGCCTCGACTCGCGGAAACGACCGCTTGTCGACGCGAGGCGGGTGCCCATCGGGCAGAGAGGTCTGATCATTGTCCAGATTTTCCCTTGCGATTTCTTGCTGACTGATGACTGATGACTGCTGGTTTTTAACCGGCAAATTGACAGGCTGCTGACTGTTGACCGTTGACCTGCCTGCTGAAAAGGCAGATTGATGACTACTGACCGTTGACTGTTGACTGTTGACTTCTTTCTGCACTTCATCAAAAACAATCTTTTCTTCTGCTTCATTGATGGTGACCAAGGTCTGTTCATCCAAAGATTTCAAAATGATGGCCATTTTTTGTCGCTCACTGGCTGAAAGATTTTTTCCATTTTCACTGTGAAACAAAAAGTTTCCCCGATCAATCGGACTGTGTTTGCCCGCCCCCATCGCATCATGAAAATCCTTGATCCAGTTTTTGATTGAAGGCCTTACTAGCAACTGAGAATCCTGCATCTTTAATTGCTTATCACCAACAATTTGCTCGCCAAGATTTGGATACTTTTCAAGTGCGTCAAAAAGAGCAATTTGAATAAATGAAAACTTCTTTTTTTCAGCTTCCAATTCCTCATTTGAACCCAATTTCAGATTAAAAATTTCATCATTAAGTATTTGTGCGATTTTTTGAGAACCCTCAAAGCCAATAGATGGAATTCTCCTGCCTAATTCATCAGACAAATCATCCTTAAAAATATTTTTAAAATATACACCCCTTACAATTCGTGAAATTTCCTCTATTGCCATTGGTTGCAAATTAAATTGATCTGCAATTTTTTTAATAACAATTGGTACATTTTCTGATATTAAAACTTTTTTTTCCTCATCACTGAGCAAATCAAATTTATCCCATCGTAAAATAATGTCGTCCTTTGTGTCATCGTGACCAAATATTGCCGATACTGACATCGGATAAAAATATTTTTCTTTTATTTTTTCCATTTTTGTGTTTAAATTACTTTTCTATGGGTGCATGCCATTGTTTATATAATTTGTCCTATTGCCTTTTTTCATATTCTTAAACATTTCCTGATGAAATCCAACATCTGAAGCAACATGATTTACAATATAATTTTGAAGATGAGCATCTGTTCCAATGTTTTCATGTAAACCTTTTTGCTCAGCAAAATCTTTAGCGTTAAGACTTTCCAAATTATCTTTGTATGCATCAGCCTGAGTTTTACCTTGACTGATTTCGTAATCAATAAGTTTTTTAACGTTTTCTTTCTTAACTTTGCTTTTAATTTTTCCTTCTATGGCTTTTCTTGTTGGATCGTTAGCTCCAAGTCCAGCAGTTGCAGAACTTAATACGGCATTCAACTTCGCAGCAGTGAAAGTATCCTTTCCTGCAAAATCATCTGCCCCATCAATAATTTTATTTCTCAGCGCCATATCATTTCCAGCTATATTCAATGCCATAACCATTCTGTCAGGGTCTGCTCCAAGCGCACCCTTATCTGCCATAAGAGCTCGCATTGCTGCCATTCGTGTAATTTTATCCTTCTTAGGATCAAGATCTGCTGCAATTTGATCAGATGTATAATTTCTATCCTTGTATTCCTTCATTTGTTCCGCTATCTTTTTATCTTCAACATTGCGTCTTGCATCCTTATATCCACCAACACCACCAGTAACAAAGCTAGACATTGCTGCTTCCCTAGCTTCTCTACTCTCACTTCCCATCAATGGAATCTTTTTGCCAAACAATTTTCCTTTCTTATTGAAATCTTCGGTTGCTTTCTTTGTTGCACCATATATACCACTGTATTTACCTGGAGCATTTGCAATCCATTTTCCTCCAGCTTTTACCTTATTAACAACCATGTCAGCACCTGCGATTCCAAAAGATTTTGCAACACCTATTCCCATCCATATGATAATGATTGGGATTGTAAAAAATGCAGCCTGCGCAATGAAATCAGCCTGGCCATGCGGGGCATTTGCATTCGCATTTGAAGTGAATGACTGAAAATTTTCTTTTCCCATAACTTCAGTAATACGTATGGAAATTGCCATAATGAAAATCATTATTGGCGCAAAAAATGAATATGAAAAAAGTTGTGTCCACCATTTGTCAGCATATCCTGATGTTGAAGGAAAAATATATCCCACAAAACCGACTGGGGAAAACATCACCAACATCGCTAGCGCTACAAGCCTGACAATAAAAAGTGCTGCCACAATCAGAATTGTCATGCCCATAATAAAAGTCACGATTATCATAGCTACCAGATAAGCGACGTCATAACTCATATAATCTTCCGGTGCCAGCAATGACGCAAGTTTTGATGAAGAACTGAAAGTGGAAAAAATTGAACTTCCAGTGACAGTGGATGTCGAAGAAAACAAATGATTTACAAAATAATAGAAAGCCACATTGGAAACATCAATAAAAAATCTGGCGATCGGAAAACTGAAATTAACCAGGAGTGCATTGATCAAAATGTTTAGCCAGACTTTTTTCAAGTTCCATTTATCGATTTGAAAAATGGTGCAAAAAGCTGCAAAAAGCAAAATCAAAATGAAAGTCATGTTCAAAGTATCCCGCACCATCATCCAAACATCTCTGACGGCAGTTTTATTAAGCAATCCATTTGCTCCAGAAACATTATTGGGTTCAATAACCCAGGAGAAAAGTGTTGCAGCAATTGCAGACAACCATACGCAGAATGTAAATATTTGTATCAATAGATATTTGATAGCCTTAACAAAAACATTATCCCAGAGATCTTTAAGTGCTTCCGAAGCAGTTGGTGCTTTTATTACTGCACTTGAACTATTTTTAATTGAGCTTGTACCAAGTGTTCCGCCATTATATTTTACAGCCGTTGTTTTAGGATATTTAAATTTGCAATATTGCTTACATGAATCCTCAGAACAAAAACCTATTGTTTGCCCCTCTGCCATATCACTCATGTCATGACCTGCAGGAAATAGGCCCAGAGATGTACTCTCATTAAAACACTCACAACTATATTCTTCATGGAATGTTGTATCGCAATAAGCTTTAGCATTATTTGATCCAATAAATAAAAAAAATGACACCAAAAACAAGATCACCAATGGTGTCCTATTTTTTTTACCCTGTGAAATGTTTTTGTTTTTTGTAAAACCCTTTTTAAACAAGGTTTCACTGGGTGAATTTTTGTTTTTCAAAATCCAACTCATCAGGATTTATTGTGCTTACTTTTGCAATAAAATTATATCACATTTTGATAATAAAAAAAACCCGACTGCTGTATTAATTACCAGCAATCGGGCTAAGAATGTCAAGCCTGATTTCACCTTAAAAGGTTTTCTCCTGCAATGAACTTCTCTGGATACATATCCTTAGCATCTTTTTCATTTATACCTATCACTAAAACTTCTTTTGATTTTTCCAAATCAACCAACATGTTGCCAAAACCATCTTCTTCGATAGTGAGTGCCATCCAACGAAAACATTTTTCTTTGCCTTCTTGACGACTTTTCGTTACATAATCATAAACAGCTTTAACCTTAACGAAATGATACACAACACCGCCAGAATCCTTGGTTTTGACACTTTTTATTTCGGGCGGATTCATCTTGAACTCATGTGTCACGAGAATAAATCCGGCCTTTTTGTATGCATCTTCGATTGTAACATTGCCATATCTGTACAAAAACTCAGTCATTTTGTCTTTTTTGCTCTGGCAACCTGCAACAAAGATGACCAACATGGCGGAAACAATGGCCAATACTGCAAATTTTATAGTTTTCATGATGTCCCTCCTTGGGAAAATTTTTGGCGCCTTGGCGCTATTTATAGGAAAAAACCTTTATTTGAGCCTCGATTTTTAATGAGCCACAACTTATCCTAACTTTCCACTATACACCCAAAAACGCTTTTTGTCAAGCCCCGCGCAACACGCGGATCCTGACAACGTTTTTGCGAAAAAAATAAATTTAACGATCTTCTACCTCCATCCTATCCCTTCGCCATAAAAAATCAAGCGCCCTGACTGTATTTTGCATCCTGCATCCAAGCATCCCTTCCGCCCATTGCGAAGTGCGTAGGCAAAGCGCAAGTGATTGGCGTAAAAATTTTACGCGAAGCGACTCGAGAGCACAGTGAAAATTTTAGCCAAGAACGCAGCGCTTGCCCCAGCAACGAGCACGGGTCGGTGTTTCTTTTGTAACTTTTCTTACAAAAGAAAAGTTAGCTGAAGCATTTATAAAAAACAAAAAAGCTCCGACAAAATGTCAGAGCCTCTTCGCGTACCTTACAAACTTTATGATCTTTATGGGCCTCACACACTTGATAGACTTTATGAACTTGATGGACTTGATGGACTTTACAGACTTTATGAACTCTTTAGTAAATAAACCCTTTGATCGCTCTGCTGGAAGCGGACAAAACACGCGTGCTTCGTTTGGCAAAACCGGCATAATTCATTTCACTGACCGTGACCGTGTCGCCGCTGACCTTTTCCACATAGGCAACATGGCCATAATATCTGTTTTCCGTGGTCACCATGATGGCACCTGCTCTTGGAGCGCGACCAGTCGCATATCCGGCAGCCTTGGCATGATAGAGCCATGTTCCAGCATTTCCACTCCATGGCACATTGCGTTTTTGTGCCACATACCAGGTGCAATACCCATATGGGAAGCGATGCCCTGCGCCAGGCGTTCCACCAAGAATTGTGCCACTGGTGACTTCAGGGGTTCCGCCAGTCGCATTGGCATATTGTCTTTTTTCAACGATTGATGTTCCAGGTGTTGTTGCAGGAGTTGTGGCTGCAGGGGTTGTCGGTTTGGGCACATCGGCTTGTCCGTCAGGGATGGTTATTTCCTTGCCTGCATCCAATGAGCCGTCGGCTGGCAAAGAATTGAAAGCGATGATCTTGTCTCTTTCCGCTTTGTATTTTGTGGCGATCGCATCGATGTTGTCGCCGGCTTTCACCACATATTTGATTCCGGAGACCGGCAAAACGAACAAGGTGTCGCCTGGCATGATGGAATCGACATTGCTGATGTCATTGGCCCACAAAATCGTGTTGACCGAAACATTGTTTTTGGCCGCAATCGAACTGAGCGTGTCTCCCGACTGCACGACATACATTTTGACGCCACCATCTTCCTCGGGATCTTTCATGGGACTCGAACCGCCAGCCGCCGCAATCACGCCTTGCCCGGAAATTATATTTTGGCTGACCTCATCCTCTTTGGCGCCAGGTTCGATGGCATTGCTTGATTTTGAAAGCGGCACCATGGCCAAATCATTTTTCTTGTCCACTTGGCCGCTGATTTTTCCGCTGATGGTTGTGGCCGTGGCCGGAGTGTCCAAATAGCCAAAAAGAAAACCGTTGTTTCCTTTGCCGGAAGCAACATTGGTGGCACTGACAAGCACCGAGCTTGAAACCACGACTGCGAAAGCTGAATAATTGCGAAAAAGATGGAGCAATTTTATTGTCCTGTGTCTTTTGATAAAATCCGCAATTGCTCTTTGCCCAAGATGGATCTTGGTGTTGAGTTCTTTGAAATCAATCTTTTTGAGAATCTCAAAGATGTATGAAGAAATTGGTTTTTTATTGATATCGAAGTCCTTTCAATCGACGTGCAGATGTGGGCTGGTGACAACGGAAATTGTCAGGACGTCACAAACCATGGGCTGCAGTCTTAATTTTTAAACTGCTTCCAAGTATATACTTTCTGACCTTTTTGTCAAAGGAAAAAAGCTTCCAAATGCCAATTTTTGGCTGAAATAAGGCAAAATTCCCAAGGCACTATTCTTCAAATTTGCTTGGTAAGGTATAATAAAGAAACAAACATCAAGATACAAACAACAAACAAAAATCCAAATGACAAAATCCAAATTTCCAATAAATGACTCAAATCCAAATGTTCAAAAAACTTTTAGGATTTGAGATTTTGGATTTTTTGGTTATTGTTTCTTGTATCTTGGTTATTATTTCAAATTAACATATGAATCTAAACAAACTTCTCATAGAATTCCTCGAGTATCTTGAGGTCGAACGCAATCGGTCACAGAAAACCATTGAGAACTATCATCACTATCTCAAACGTTTTTTACTTTGGTCGAAAATTTCTGATCCCAAAGACATTACCATCGATCTTGTCAGGAACTATCGATTGCATCTCAACCGTTTGGAAAATGAAAACGAATTGAAGAAAATCACCCAAAACTACCATGTCATCGCCATCCGCAGCTTTTTGAAATATCTGGCCAAGCGCGACATCAAGACACTTTCAGCTGAAAAAATCGAGGTTGGAAAAAATCCGTCCCATGAAATCGAGTTTTTGGACGGAGACGAAGTTGAACGGCTGCTCAGCGCCGCCTCTGGCAACGACATCAAGTCGCTCAGAGACAGAGCGATGTTGGAGCTGCTTTTTTCAGCCGGCCTTCGCGTCAGCGAACTCATCAACATCAATCGTGATCAGATCAATCTTGCCCGACAAGAATTCAGCGTCAAAGGAAAGGGCGACAAGATCCGCATCGTTTTCATTTCCGACACTGCCAAAGATGCCATTGAAAAATATCTGGACAAAAGAACCGACATGGACGAAGCGATTTTCATCCGCTATTCAAAAAAGAAACTCAGCGAGAGCAACAAAAACAAAAGACTTACTCCTCGCAGTGTGCAAAGAATTGTGAAATTCTATGCGGCCAAAGCGGGAATCGTCAAAGATGTCCATCCTCACACACTCAGACACAGCTTTGCCACCGATCTTTTGGCCAATGGCGCCGACATCCGCAGCGTGCAAACCATGCTCGGCCATTCTTCCATCACCACGACCCAGATCTACACCCACATCACCAACATGCAACTCAAAAGCGTGCACGAACGATTTCATGGAAAGAAAAAATAAAAAAATTTCTAACTTCTAATTTCTAATATCTAATTAATTCCAAATTTCAAAATGTCCAATACAAAAGATATTTTTTGAGAATTGGAAATTTTAAAATTAATTAGAAATTAGTTATTTGATATTAGGAATTATATATGTACTACGCCTTCTTAAGCTTCGCATATTCTGCTGAAAGTCTCTTGATTCCTGCTTTTTTGAAAGCCACGGTGATCGTGTCGCCACTGACAGAAACAACAAGCCCGTCGCCGAACTGATCGTGAGTGATTCTTTCTCCGCCTTTGAATTTTGTTTCAGATGACTGACGTTTGATGTTTGATGAATTTTTTTGTTTTTGCAAAATATTTTCAAAAATTTTCTGTTCCGCCTCACGGTAGGAATTTTTTTTCATCAATTTTTCCGGAATGTCTTCCAAAAAGCGTGACGGGCTGTTCATCTGGGTTGAGCCGAACAAAGTTCGCTGACGTGTGAACAGGAGATATATTTTTTCTTTGGCTCTGGTCAATCCCACATACATCAATCTTCGCTCCTCTTCCATTTCTCCCGAAGAAAGCAGGCTGCGCGAATGTGGCAAAATTCCTTCTTCCAATCCCACAATGAAAACCACCGGAAACTCCAAGCCTTTGGCACTGTGCAAGGTCATCAGATGCACAGCATCTTCATTTTGATTCACATTGTCGACGTCCGAAGCCAAGGCGACTTCTTCCAAAAATGCGCTGAGCAGATCGTCATAGTCCTCTTTCATTTCATCATATTTTTGCGCCACGGAAATAAGTTCCAACACGTTTTCCGATCTTTTTTCCCCTTCATCGCCATCGAGCGAAAGCATTTTTTCATAGCCGCTTTCTTGAAAAACTTTTTCAATGAAATCGGACAAAGAAATTCTTGGCTGGATTTCTTTCATGCGCTTGATGAATTCGCAAAATTTCAAAATATCATCCATCTTGGAATTTGATAGTGCTATTGATGACTGATGTCTGATGACTGATGACTGCAATCCAATTTCAATGGGATTGATGTTCAATTCGCGAGACATTGCCAACCACTTTTTTACAGTCGTTTCACCAATGTTTCTTTTGGGTTCACTCACAGCTCTTTCCAAAGAAACAGTATCGTTCGGATTTGAAATCAAACGCAGATAGGCGATGATGTCTTTGACTTCTTTTCTTTGATAGAATTTGATGCCGCCAATGATGCGATATGGGATCGATCTTTTCAAAAAAACTTCCTCGACTGCGCGCGACTGCGCATTGGTGCGATAGAGAACGACATATTTGCTGAAATTGCCGCCATTGCTTTCCCTGATTTCTTTGGCCACGAATTCCGCCTCATCCCTTTCGTCGGCAGCTTCAAATGAAGTCACCAAGTGTCCTTGTTCTTTTTCGGTCCAAAGATTTTTGTCTTTGCGGTTGATGTTCTTGGAAATCACGCCGTAGGCCGCATCCAAAATGACTTGGGTCGAGCGATAGTTCTGTTCCAAGTGGATCACCTTGGCTTCTGCATAGTCCTTTTCAAAATTCAAAATGTTTTTGATGTCAGCTCCACGGAATTTGTAGATGCTTTGCCAATCATCGCCCACCACGCACAAATTCCGATGGCCGCTGGCCAACAAGTTGATGAGCAGATATTGTGCACGGTTGGTGTCCTGATATTCGTCCACCATGATGTAGCGGAATTGATTTTGATATTTTTTGAGCACCTCGGGAAAATTTTTGAACAGTTCCACGGTGAACATTATGATGTCATCGAAATCAAGTCCGTTGTTTTCTTTGAGCCTGGCTTGATATGAGATGTAAACTTTGGCTGCAATTTCTTCATAATATCCGTTGGCCTGATTTTTGAATTGCTGCGGACTCATCAATTCATTTTTCGCTTTGCTGATGGCTGCCAAAAGAGCGCGCGGCGCAAATTGCTGCGGGTCGATTTCCAATTCTTTCAAGACCCTTTTGATCAAAATCTGCTGATCCTGGTCATCCACGATATGGAAAGTTTTTTCATAGCCCAAAGCCCCGATTTCACTGCGCAAAATTTTGCTGCAGATCGCATGGAACGTTCCGATCGTTGGCAGATCGACATTGCTGTTATACAGACTGTATTTGAAATTTTTGTCAGCCTCGGGATGCAAAATGCTCATGATTCTCTCCCGCATTTCTCCGGCAGCCTTGTTGGTGAAAGTCACCGCCAAAATGTTCCTGGGATGCACTCCGTGATTCTTGATCAAAAAAGCCACGCGATGAGTCAATGTTTTGGTTTTGCCCGAACCCGCCCCAGCAATGATCAAAAGCGGCCCATCTGCAGTCATGACGGCCTCTTTCTGTTTTTCATTAAGCCCTTCCAAAATATCTTGCATAATTTTTGTGTTTAATCTATCTTATTTTTCCCGTCCTCTCACTTTTAGCTCCTCGTAACTAACCCATTGTAGCACATCGATATTTAAAAAACAGTGATATTTTTCAATCACTGTTTTTATTTTTTCTTTATTATTTCTACCAGCCAACTGGCTTAACAAATAGCAACAAGTTTTTTCCAATCTTCCACTCCCAATTCTTGGGCGCGGGTGTTTGGTGAAAATCCGATTGAAAGCAGTTTTTCTTCAATTTCTTTTTTGTCGATTCCCAGTCCGTTGGAAAGATTGTTGATCAAAGTTTTTCTTTTGGCTGAGAACCCTGATTTCACGATCCTGAAAAATTTTTTCGTTTCTTCTTTGGTTGGCACGCCCCCTCCTGTTGCTCCCACAACCTCACCTGTCCTACGGACATCCTCTCCTTGAAAAGGAGAGGAGTATATTGAAGAAATTTTTACGACGGCGCTGTCCACTTTTGGCACCGGATCAAAAGATTCTCGAAGCACCGTGAAAAGATATTCGGCTTGGGCATAATACTGCACGCTCACCGCCAAAATGCTCATCTCTCCAGGCTTGGCCACGATCCTTTCAGCCACTTCTTTTTGCACCATGAAAATTGACTCGCTTGGCGGAATTTTTGTTTCCAAAAACAAACGTACGATCGGCGCAGTGATGTAATATGGGATGTTGGCAACGACTTTGTATGATGGACTGT